>VGJG01000386.1 GCA_016867615.1 Candidatus Aminicenantota bacterium
AGAATCGCCGGCCGCCTCTCTCGCCAGCAGGGCTCCGGCCCGGTTGATGTCCGCCACCTTGTCGTCCAGGCCGAACTTCTTGAGCTTGTACCGGTTGGAGGCGAAGGTGTTGGTTTCGAGGATGTCCGCCCCGCTGCGGACGTATTCGCGGTGGACTTCCCTGATCAATTCCGGCTGGACGAGGTTGAGCTCGTCGAAGCAGGTCTGAAGGAAGATGCCTTTGTTGTACAGCTGAGTCCCCATCCCCCCGTCGCAGAGAAGCACGCTCTTCCGGACAAGGTCAAGAAATCTCTCCTTGGACATGGGTGTCTCAGCCCGGCGCTCCTCGAAAATCCGGGTCATTATACAGGCCGGCCGGGAGACTGTCAAAGACCGCGGGGATTCCCCCTTCCATGCAGGAGCGCTCCGTTCGGTGCCTCCGACCTCTCCGGAGACACCATCGTTTGCTTCCCTAAATTTTTAGGGGACCCTCCCCCTTGGAAGCCCCACGACCGGCGCCTCTGACGTCCGAGGGCTCTCCCTTCATTCCGGTCAGCGGAGGTCTTTGGGCAGGATGAACTCCAGACGGTCGTGAAGCTTCAGACGGCGCGCTTCCGCCCCGCCGCATTCGATCTCCAGGACGTACAACGCCGGCAGCGGCGAAGGATAAGAAGGGCATGGGTCCTTGAGACAGGGAGGAACCCGGGAGGCGATGTGGACGATGCGCTTGTCCCTGTCGAGCCAGAGGATGTCGATGGAAAAGCGTACATTCTTCATCCAGAAGGAATGGGGGCTCTCCTCCTCGAAGATGAAAAGCATGCCCTGGTCGGAATTGAGGCGGGCCCTGTGCATCAAGCCCAGCTGCCGCTCGGCATCGGTCACGGCCAGCTCGGCCGTGACCGCGCTCCCATCCGGAAAAAAAACTTTTACCGGGGGGCGCGGCCCGTCGGCGCGCAGCAAAACCGCCAGGATCAGGAGAAACACCGCCCTGCCCGTCGACGAGAGATCGACGCGCTGAAAGCTCACCGCTGCTTACCTCCTCCGGGAGACCTGTCGGCCATGACCCCCTCTCGGCCGTCTTTTCGACGAAGACAGTATAACACGCCCCCTTTCCTCCCGACCACAACCGGAAAGGCTGAGGCGGATCTTGAGTTCGAAACGACGGGCACGACCGGACAATCAGTGGACGCTCACCAGGGGAACGAACCTTACGGGCAGGAGCTCCGACCGGAGGAAGTCCTCCCCCCGGCGGACGATCAGGACGAGATCCTGCGCACCCGTCCCCACGGGCAGGATCAGCCGGCCGCCGTCCTTGAGCTGGGAGGGAAGCGCGGAGGGAACCTGCTCGGCGGCCGCGGTGACGATGATGCCGTCGTAGGGAGCGCACTCGGGCCAGCCCCGGCTCCCGTCTCCGACCCTGAACCGGATGTTCTCATAGCCCAGGCCTGTCAGCGTCTCCCGGGCCCTGCGCGACAGCTTTTCGATCAACTCCACGCTGAAAACCTCGGCGGCCATCTCGGCCAGGACGGCCGTCTGGTATCCGGATCCCGTGCCGACCTCCAGGACCCGTTCCCCTCCCCCCAGCTTCAGGACTTCGGTCATATAGGCCACGATGTACGGCTGGGAGATCGTCTGTCCCTCCCCGATCGCCAGGGGTTCGTCCTGATAGGCCTCCTCCCAGCGGTCCTCGGGAACGTACAGATGCCGCGGAAGACGGCGGAGGATTTCCAGAAGGCGCGGGTCCTCGATTCCCCGGGAAACGATCTGGGTCTCGACCATCTTCTGCCTCAAGGCGGCGAAGCGGTCTTTCATATTCTCCCGACGGCGCGCTTCAGGGAGGGCGTTCTCCGGAAGCTCAATAAGCCCGGGCGAAGTACGCCCGAACTTCGGATTTCCCGCCGCAGGACAGGCAGAGCCCGCCGCCCTCCCCTCCCGGCCCGAGGGGCACAACCCTGATGCCGGCTGCGGTTTCCTGCTTCACCCTCTCCTCGCAATTTCTGGCTCCGCACCAGGGGGCAAGAATGAATCCCCGGCGGCTCTCGATCAGCCTCTTGAATTCGTCATAGTCGTCGACCGCATGCGTGTTGTCCTTGAGAAAGGCGCGGGCCTGATCCAGCAAACCGGATTGGATTTCCTCCAGGAGACGGTTCACCGACTCGGTCAGGGAGGCCAGGGGCAGGGGCGTCTTCAGGCCGGCATCCCTCCGCACGGCGACGGCCTTGTGGTCCTTCACGTCCCGGGGCCCGACCTCGAGACGCAACGGCGCGCCGCGCATCTCCCATTCGGCGAATTTCCATCCCGGCGTGAATTCCTCGCGGTCGTCGAGGACGACCCGGATCCCCGACCGGCGGAGATCCTCCTCGACCTTCTTGGCCACGGGCAGGACGGTTTCCCTCCAGTTCCCGAGGGAAATGGGGACGACGACGACCTGGACGGGGGCGACGGCCGGGGGGAACCGCAAGCCGGAATCGTCCCCGTGGACCATGACCACGGCTCCGATGAGGCGGGTGGAGACCCCCCAGGACGTCTGCCAGGCATACTGCAA
>VGJG01000387.1 GCA_016867615.1 Candidatus Aminicenantota bacterium
CGTCCGGCGGTGAAACCCGTGCGGGCGTTGTAGCGCAGCTCCCTGATGTCCCAGCGGCTGATGTCGCGGGCGTCGCCGGCGCCGGGGTTCCGCATGAGAAAGATCCTGTTCTGGCTGATGGCCAGGATGTCCAGGTCGCCGTCCTTGTCGATGTCCACCGAGGCCAGGTGGTTGCCCGCCCAGTTGATGTAGATCCCCGCGTCCATGAAGCGCTGCCTGAAGTTCAGGGTGTGGGGCGAGGCGGCCCGGGGGGCGAAATGCGGGTTCTGGGCCGTGCCGTGGTTGAGGTACATAGCCGCTTCGAAATCGTTATGGACGAAGTCGTCGTTCAGGTCCTTCATGAAGAAGAAATCCATGAGGCCGTCCCCGTCGTAATCCCCGGCGGTGATGGCCGCCGGGCCCGGGCTGCCGGTGAAGCCCTGGTCGTACACTTCGCTGGGGTCGATTTGAAAAATGACTCCGTCGTCGTCTTCGCCGTCCAGGTCGGCGTCCTCATATTGGTTGCGCACCAGGATGAGCCGGTTCGCCCCTCCTCCGATGTCAAAGCCGATGAGGTCGGTCCGGCCGTCCCCGTCGAAGTCGCCGGGAGCGCAGACGTAGATCTGGGCGCCCATGCCCGCCGGCTGGAGGATGTCGAAGTTCGCCCCCAGGCGGTTGAGGGTGATGGGGCCCGTGGGCCAGCGGGCCACGGAGCTCAACTCTCTGTTTTTGTATTCGTCCGTATTGAAGTTCTCGGCGAATGAGTCCGTGATCGAGTCGCAGGCGGGCGGGACCTGAGCCCGGAAGGGAAAGGCCAGGAAGAGCAGCAGGAAAAGCGTGCCTCCCGAAAGGCGCAAAAGCCTCAACTCCGGTTTTTTCATGGCCGACTCCTCAGCATGCGGTTCAGTTCCCCTCGGCGCCGATCAGGACTTCGAGCCGCGAGGTCGTAGGCGACGGTCCCGAGCCCGAGATCCCGATGCAGACCAGGAGCACGTCCGTGTTGTCCTGGACGCCCCCGGCCGCCTCGTCGTCGATCAGGAAGACGGTGTAGGTCAACAGCTCGTTCTGGGGGGACCCCAGGGGATGGAACGTCTGTTTGAAGAACAGGACTCCCGGGAAATCCGCGACGCCGTCGTCGTCCGGGTCCAGGAGGCTCAGCATCTCCAGGTCTGTCTTCTTGCGGAAGTAATTGTCCGAGTTGGGCAGGTCAACCCCGGTCGGGTCCTTGAGGTACTGGCCCTCGAAGCTCGTGAATTCCCCGTTGGTGAAGGCCGTCTCCAGGGCCTCCCAGGCCGAGTCGAACCCGGCCTCGGCGGCGTTCAAGGCCCGTCCCTGGGAGCGGACGTTGTCCGCCATCCTGGGCCCCGCCGTCGTGACGGACAGCAGGGCGATGCCCACCGAGAGGAGAAACGCCAGGACGAGGATGACGATGATGAGCGTGAACCCGGCCCTGGAACCCGCTTTCCCCGAATGTCTATCCCGTTCTCTCACCGGGCCTCCTCGGTCCTCATCTCGTTCCGATGTTGTACAGGCTTAAGGACAGGTTCCGGATGTTGGACGTGGACTCCAGGACGAAGCGGCGGCGGCGGTCGACGGCGTCATCGCCCGGGCTGTTGGCCAGGGTCGGCCTCTGGTAGAGGTAGACTCCGGGCGGCGGCGTTCCCGAGACCGACACGAAGGGTCGCTCGGTCCGGCCCTGGACCCACATCTTGACCTGGCGGATGCGGGAGATGATCCCCAGCTTGGCCTCGCGATCGGCCGTGCTGTCCGAAGCGAGGACCGTCCAGTTGCTATTGTCCCAGTCCTGGAATCCGTCGAGCTGCCCGTCGTCGTCCATGTCGCCGTTGTATTGAAATTGCAGGTTTTCGATATTGCGGGCGATGGGCAGGTGGGTGATGCTGCCTTCCTGGTGGGTGGTGGTCAGGTAGAGAACGCCCGGCTCGCCGAGGTAGCCGTCCTGGCCCGCGGTGAGGCCGAATTCCTTGAAGCTCGTCAAATTGCCCGTCTCGTCCAGCCAGTAGAGCTTGATTTGGCCCAGGGTGATGATGGCGTCGATCCAGCAGTCGGCCGGACAGCCGGTGTCGACCAGTCCGCCCGGAGGGTTGAGCTCGGAAAGGCCGGGGGGGAAGTTGATGTGGTTGGCCCCCTCCCCGCAGCCGTGGACCTGGTTCTCGGCGATATGGCGCAGGGCGTAGCAGCCCGGACAGCGGACCGAGATCAACAGGACATTGCGGTTCTCATAAAAATCGGGACAGGCATAGGGCGAGTTCTCGAGCGAGTAATCGTAGAGGAAGGCCGTGGCCGCGCCTCCTCCCGCCCCGCCCGAATAGTCCTCGATGCGCAGCAGGAGGGGGTCGTCGTAATTGCCCATCAGCC
This sequence comes from Candidatus Aminicenantota bacterium, assembly GCA_016867615.1. GTDB lineage: Bacteria > Acidobacteriota > Aminicenantia > Aminicenantales > JAFGAV01 > JAFGAV01. Next base: position 2,356 of record VGJG01000387.1, read on the forward strand.
GGATGCAGTCGGCGGCCGCATCGCCCTCGCTGGCCGCGTCCGGAGATATTGTCAAGAGTTGTGTATGAAAAATATTTGAGCGCATCCTGCTGTTCCATTTTTAGGCCGCCTTCTTCATCACGCCGTCGACGAATCGTACGCCCCGGATGACAACGGCCAGGATCTGCG
>VGJG01000388.1 GCA_016867615.1 Candidatus Aminicenantota bacterium
CGAGGCGAGCCCGCCGAGACTGACGGCCAGGACTTGGCCCCGGGAGATCGTCCCCCTCACCAGGGGCCTGTAGGGAGCCGAAAGTGAGTCCGTATCGGTCTGGAAGCAATCGGTCAAGGCCTGCCCGAAGCCGTAGGAGAGGAAGAGGGGGAGAAAGCCAAGGGCCAGACGAGCCGTCCCGACGTTTTCTCCGAAGGCCATTCCGACGAGCCCTGCGGCTCCCGAAACGAAAATGAGATAGGGGCGCATCGTGATGACATAGCTCTTCCAGAATTCCGGACTCGAGATAGAGGCGAAGCGAGAGAGGATCCCGCCGGCTCGCCGGTCTGAAGCCAGGTCTGACATCCGTTCCTCCGCCTTCCAATATGGGAGCGGGGGGGAACGGAGTTGTCATGGAGGCGTCAAGAAGTTGTCAAGAGTCCGTGAAGTCCGTTTGACAATATCTTGACAACATCTTGACAACTCGGAAGGCGGGGAAGCCCATCATTGAAGCCTGATGAAGAGAATAGCGCCGGAAGCCAAGGCCCTGGGAATCCTCTTCCTCTGCCTTGGATATTCACTCGCCTGCGAGGCCCGAACAAGACCCCTGACCATCCTTCACGCCAACGACACCCACTCCCACATGTTCCCGTTCAGGGAAGGCGCACCGGATCCGGAGGGGAGGGCGCAGACGGGATCCGGGGTCCGTGAATTCCTCTTCGGGATCCGCCCGGTCTTCCCTCACCCATCCGGCCGCGGCTCCGGAGGGATCGCCCGTATGTCGACCCTCATCCGGAGGCTAAGAATGGCAAACCGGGATGTCCTGGCCCTCCACGCGGGCGACGTTTTCATCGGGAGCTTCGAGTTCAACAAGCACCTCGGATACCCCGAGCTCAAGATCATGGAGGGCCTTTACGACGCCATGGCCCTCGGGAACCACGAATTCGACCTCGGCCTGGGCGGACTCGCCCGGGTCCTCAGCGGCGAGGCGGCGGGAGACGCCCCGGTCGATCTCCCCGTTCTCTGCGCCAACGTGAACTTCTCGGGGACATCGCTCGAAACAACGATCGAACCGTCCATCGTCAGGACGATCGGGGGGATCAAGGTCGGCGTCTTCGGTCTCGTCACGGAGGATCGCCAGCATTATTCGGCGGAGGTCGCCGCCAGGATGTCCGGCCGGGTCTATGAGGTCGCCGGCATCCGGGCGGCGGCCCTCAGATCGTCAGGATGCGGGATCGTGGTCTGTCTTTCCCATCTCGGGGCCATGGCCGACCTCACCCGGCTTGCCAGGGTCCCCGGCATCGACATCATCGTGGGCGGCCACAGCCACGACGCCTTCGAGCACCCGATCCTCCTCAACGGAAAGATCGTCGTCCAGGCCGGAATGTTCGGCCTCCACCTCGGAGAGCTCCGGGTGAAGCTCGAGGACGGAGCGGTCAGGCTCGAACGGTACAAGCTCCATAAGATCGACGGAAGGATCAAGGAGGACCCGAGGCTCGAAGGCCGGCTGAACGCCCTGCGCGAGGGGATCGTCGAAGATCCGCGCTTCGGCCCCGTCTACACCCAGGGGATCGCCTGGGCGGCGAGGGACATCGAAAAGACATGGCCGGAGAGCGGGACCTTCAGGGATACTCCGCTCGGGAACCTGGTGACAGACGCCGTCATGGCCGGGCTCGAGAAAGCCGGCATCCAGGCGGACTTCGCGCTCGAGGCCCTGGGCTATATCGCCAATGAAGTCCCCAGGGGCACGGTCGTCGGCAACGACGTTCTCCGGGCTGTGCCCTACGGATACGACGCGGAAACGGGACTTGGCCACAAGATCGTCATCGCCCCGCTCCCGGGGTCCCTCATCCTCGCAGGCCTGGAGCACACCCTCTCGGCCATTCCATACACCAGAGAGTTCTGCATGCAGGCCTGCGGGCTGACCTATCAGTACGACTCGACAAAGCCGGCGTCAAGCAAGCTCGGAGCCTTGAGCCGGCTCGACCCGATGTCCGTCCTGGCGAACGGGGAGCCGGTCGCGGCGAACCCCGATAAATCCTACCTCGTGGCCATGAACGAACAGGTCTTCCAATTCCTCAGCTCCCTGGCGGCGCCCTTGGGACTGTCACTCGTGAGCTTCCCCACGGGCCTTTCGGAATATGCCGTCGTCCGGGACCACATGAGAGATCTCCAGGTGCTCGACAACCGGTCGGAGGGCCGGATCAGAGACGTGCTCAGGCGAAACTGAGGCCAAGCCCGAAAACAGGCCGGCCCCGGCCCGGCTCCGTCCGACCTACTTTCCCTTCTTCAGCCTCTCGGCCAGGAAATTCGGCAGGGCGAAGGCCGCCCGGTGGACCTCGGCGTTGTAGTACTTGAGGCCCTTCGGGATGCGCGTCCTGCGCGGGGCCAGGGGATCGACATCGTCCGAGAGGAAATTGTAGCACCACATCCCTACGGGATAGGTGGGCACGGGGCCGAGATAAAACCCGGAGCGGCGGAAGAGCTTCTTCAGGAAAACGCTCTTCATGGCGTGGGAATCCAGATGGAGCATGAGCG
>VGJG01000389.1 GCA_016867615.1 Candidatus Aminicenantota bacterium
CTGACGGTCTTTCTCGTCTTTCCTCAAGCCCTCGGGCTATGGGGCCGCGCCCGGCGACGGCGCTCCCCCCGTCAGCCCCTGGATTTCGTCGTCCTCGACGGCGCCACGGCCCGCTTCAACCTGACCTTCGGCCTCATGTGCACGCTGGCCCTCTGGCTGGACTTTCTCATCGGAAAGCTCATGTGACCGCTCTGTTCTGCGCGGCGGGCGCTCTTCTCTTCGTCCCCCTGTTCCTGTTCCGGCGGTTCGGCCCCCTGGATTTCTGGTGGGCGTTCTCCCTGACCCTCGTCCTCCTGACCGGCCTGGGCCTCGTCCTGGACCGGGAGTTCCGGACGGGCCTGCGGAAGGCGTCCCGTCTCAAGCTGCGGGACGAGATCGTTTTGGGGATCCTGTCCGCGGGCGCGCTCTATCTCGTTTTCTTCGCGGGGCGCGTCCTGATCTCCCGTCTTCTGCCCGGGTCGGGCGAGGCCGTCGGGTCGATCTACGCCTTCCGGGGTTCCGCATCCGTTTTCCGCGTCACGGCCCTCCTGCTCCTGGTCATCGGGCCGGGCGAAGAGCTGTTCTGGAGGGCTCTCCTTCAGGGCCGCCTGGAGAAGCGATGGGGCGCCGCGGGCGGATGGCTCGCCGCTTCCGCTCTGTACACCGCCGTTCATGCGGGCAGCGGCAACCCCCTGCTCCTCCTGGCCGCCGCCGTCTGCGGGCTCTTCTGGGGATTTCTGTTCCTTCGTTTCCGCTCGATCGTCCTCAACGCCGTGAGCCACTCCCTGTGGGACGTCGCGGTCTTCATCCTCTGGCCCCTCGCCTGAGTGCCCTCATAGTTTGGACGGCTGTGCTATCATCAGAACAGCATGAACAACAAAAAGCCTCGTCTGCTCCTGCTTCCGGTCGTCCTGGCCGCGGCGGCCCTCCTGGCCGGCTCCGGCCGCCGCCCTCCCTTGAGCCCCGTGGATTTCACCCGCTACAAGATCACCGACGCGTTCTGGCGGCCCCGCCTCGAGACCAACAGGCGGGTGACCATCCCCTTCGCCCTGCAAAAATGCCGCGACACGGGGCGGTTGGACAATTTCCTCAAAGCCGCCGGACTCAAGCCGGGCCCTTTTGTAGGCAAGCGCTACAACGACTCGGACGTCTATAAAATCGTCGAGGGCGCCTCCTATTCGATGCGACTCGCTCCGGACGCGGCGCTCGAGAGCGAGCTCGACGGGGTGATCGCCGCCATCGCCGCCGCCCAGGAAGAGGACGGCTATCTCTACGCCGCGCGCACCGTGAACCCGGCCGACCCGCCGCCCGGGGCGGGCCCGGAACGGTGGTCGCTCCTCGAGTCGAGCCACGAGCTCTACAACGCCGGTCATCTCTACGAGGCGGCCGTCGCCCACTTCCAGGCGACGGGCAAGCGGACCCTCCTCGACGTCGCCCTTAAAAACGCCGACCTCGTAGCCGACGTCTTCGGACCCGGCAAGCACGCCGGTATTCCGGGACACCAGGAAATCGAGATCGGCCTGGTCAAGCTCTTCCGCTTGACGGGCGAACGGAAATACCTCGACCTGGCCTCTCACTTCCTGGAAACGAGGGGGACGAAGCCCTTCCTCAAGAGGTTTCCCGACGATTCGCCCTTCGCCGTCTACAACCGGGCCTCTTACCTCCAGGCGCACGCGCCCCTCCTGGAGCAGAGGGAAGCCGTTGGGCACGCCGTCCGGGCGACCTATATGTACTCGGGCATGGCCGACGTGGCCGCCCAGACGGGAGACCTCAGGTTCCAAAGGGCCGTCGAGCGCCTGTGGCGGGACGTGGTCGAGAAAAAAATCTATCTCACCGGCGGGATCGGCGCGCGCGGCGAGGGGGAGGCGTTCGGCGGCCCTTTCGAACTGCCCAACGCCGAAGCCTACAATGAAACCTGCGCGGCCATCGGCAACGTGTTCTGGAACCATCGTTTGTTCCTCGCCACGGGGGACGCGGCTAATATGGACGTCCTGGAATGGACGCTCTACAACGGGCTGCTCTCGGGCGTCTCCCTGAGCGGTGACCGGTTCTTCTACACCAACCCGCTCGCCTCGGACGGACGAGCGGGCTTCAACCAGGGCGCGGCCGAGAGACAACCCTGGTTCGAGGTGGCCTGCTGCCCGGGCAACATCTGCCGTTTTCTTCCCTCCCTGCCGGGCTATGTCCTGGCCCAGAAGGACGACGCGATTTATGTCAGTCTGTTCATCGGGGGAGAGGCCGAACTCCAAGTCCGCGGGACGGCCGTCGGGCTGGCCGTGGATACGGACTACCCCTGGAGCGGACAGGTGCGCATCGCCGTCTCGCCCCGGTCTCCCCTCGAGTTCGAGGTCGCCCTCCGGATCCCCGGCTGGTCGCTCGGCCGCCCGCTTCCCGGGGGCCTCTACGCATTCGTCGACACGGAGGAAAGGCGGCCGGTTTTGAGGCTCAACGGAAAGGTCCAACCCCTGGACATCCGAAGCGGATACGCCCGCCTCCGCCGGGTCTGGCGGCCGGGGGATGAAATCGAACTCG
>VGJG01000390.1 GCA_016867615.1 Candidatus Aminicenantota bacterium
TCGTGATCTTCGTCGTCAGGCCGCCGCCGCCGGACTCGCCGCTAAGGTCCAGGCCGTGAGGGGCGACATGGGCCGGCTCCCTTTTCCCCGTTCCTCTTTCGACCTGATCTGGTCCGAGGGGGCGGCCTATCAGATGGGGTTCAAAAATGCCCTCCTCTCCTGGGGAGAATTCCTGGCTCCGAACGGCCGGCTCGCGGTCACGGAGGCCGTCTGGCTCAAGCCCGGCGCGCCCGAGCCGGTCCGGCGCTGCTGGGATGAATACCCGGACATCAAGGACATCCCCGCCGTGCTGGAGGAGGTCGCCGCCTGCGGCTACGAGATCGCCGGCCACTTCACCCTGCCCGAAGAGGCATGGTGGACGCATTATTATCATCCTCTGGAGAAGCGGCTCGAAGGCCTTCGCCGGAAATACGCCGGCGATCCCAAAGCCCTGAACCTGCTCGCCGAGCACCAGATGGAAATCGACGTTTACAGGAAATATTCCGTGTATTACGGCTACGAATTCATCGTCTGCCGCCGCAGGCCGTAACTGGGGAAGCGCCTCTTTCTCGTTTCGCTCGCTGCCCCCTCCTTCTCGGACTGCGCCCTGAACGGACCGGGGGGCCCTCTCGGATCCTCCCCGTCCGACTCCGTAACGTCACGAAAAGAGAGATGCTTCTCTCAGCTTGAACGACTTTCGTATTGGAGTCATAATGATTCCATGAAAATCGAAACCCACGTTCTTCTCCTGCTCCTTTTCGGAATGACCTCCCTGGCGGCCGAAGACCTGCCTCCACTTCAGACCGTGCCGAAAGTGGACCTCATGAAATATATGGGGACATGGTACGAGATCTCCTCCTTTCCACAGCGCTTCCAAAAGGGATGCCGCTGCACCACGGCCGAATACTCCATGACGGACAAGGGCTATGTGCTTGTTTTGAACCGTTGCCGCAAAGACAGCACCTCGGGCAAGCTCTCGCAGGCGCGGGGCAAGGCTTTCGTCGTCGAAGGGGCTAGAACGCCGCGAATGGACGAGGCGCTCCATGAACGCCTCGTCAAACGCTGCGCGGACAAGGGGTTCGATACGAGCCGCCTTCGGAGGACGGACCAGGCCTGCGGCTCCTGATTCTTTTTCCTAGAACTGACAGATCAATCCCACGCTTAAGAAATGGAAGAGGGAGAAGTTGTAAACCTCTTCGACATCCGCTCCGCCTTCCAGGATCCTGTACCCGGCCTTGAGCGTGAGCCTCTCTCCCAGCCGGTATTGAAGGGCCAGGAGAACATCCTCGGCCCTCCCCTGGGGGGCCCAGGCCGCATCCCCCTCGAGGAGAAGACTTCCCTGGGGATGGAATTGCCACGACGCCCGGAAATTGATGAGCGGCACAAATCCCACGTTCGTTTTGTTCGAGCTCCGGCCGTCGCCCTCAACCTTGATGGCCGCGTCCCTGATTTTGGCGGTGAAGCCGATCCCGGCCCGCCATTTGCCTTTTCTTAAAAAATCATAGCGGTAGGTCAGCCTGTAGGAATTGAACTGATAGATTCCCTCTAAGGGGATATCCGCCGGAAAGATCTCCTCGAAAAAAAGGAGTTCCCTTCCCACCGTTCCCTCCGCCCTGAGACGAAGCGGAGAGGCGAAGACCGAAAGGTGATGGCCTTTTTTCCACTGGTATCCCGCCCTCAGCCTGAAGAAATAGGCAGGGTCGATCTTCAATTCTTCGGAAAAGGAAAACAGCGTGCCGCTGCCCCCCGGGATCCGGACGTCGTTAAAGCCGGACAGGGCCAATCCGTTTTCGAAGTCGAGAAACCATTGCCCCGTCAGAGGCGCCTGGAATCCGAGGACGGCGGCCAAAAGGGCAAAACACAATCCCATTATTTTTTTCACAGAATAAGACTCCTTCTATTGAATTAAATGTGTATCAGAAATCGACAGGACGATGCGCCGCTTTTTACCGATTGGACGAGATCCACCCGGACCGGCTTCCCCATGACGGTCTCGAACATTTCCTTCACCCACCCAACCGAACAACGGCAGTAGGTCTCCGGCAGCCGCTCCGGGCCGTCGGCCACGAGCTCGCAAAAACAGCGGGGATAGCCCCAGTGAACGGTCTCTCCTTCAACAAAAGCGAGTTCCGGCCCGACGAGCTTGGCGAACGCCGCGACAAACTTTTGGACATCTCCGCGGCACGCCTCGGCCGTCTTGAGCAAGCCGCCGCGGCGGGCGCAGGCCCGGCCGCAGGATTCCATGAGCGCCCGGCGGGTGTTCTCATCGAGCTGCTTCTCCATGTTCTCCATAAGAGCCAGCAGGTAGGCCTGTTTGAAGCGTTTGGCATGCTCCCGGGCCTTGGCTTCCGCTTCGGAGGTTTGAGCGTCGCTTTGGGATCGCCCTTCCGCCTCAGCCGGAAGCAGCATTCCGCCGCAGGCCAGGCAGCCCAGAGCCGCCGTTTTAAAAAACTCTTTTCTCCTCATCTCCTGATCCTTATATCCCTATGTCGATTTCTCATAGGATTTCCTGCGGGAAGCCGG
>VGJG01000391.1 GCA_016867615.1 Candidatus Aminicenantota bacterium
CACGTAGGGTATGTCCACGCCCGCCCCCATGATCATCACCATGACGTTGACCGGGGGGGCGATCATTCCCAGGATGCTGCCCAGGGAGATGAAGGCCCCGGCCTTGAGGCGGGACATCCCCAGCTTCTGGAGGACGGGCGCCACCAGGACGCCCGCGCTCAGCACCGAGGTCACGCACGAGCCGGTGAGCATCGAGGGGAACATGACCAGCGCCATGGCCGCCAGGAGGAGGAGCGTTTTTCTCCCGTGGAAGGCCCGGAGGAGCAGGGCGGTGACGCTGTCCAGGATGCCCGCCTCCTGGAGGACCCTCATATAGATGATGGCCGTGAAGATGATGAGGATGACCTCGAAGAACCCGAAACCGCCCTCGACGAGATGCCGGAGGGCGATGTCGTTGCCCCCGGCCAGCATCCCCGCCGCGGCCGCGGCCGCCAGGGCGAGCCCGATGGGCGTCTTGAAGGCCGTGGCCAGGACGGAGAAGACCAGGACCATCAACAGAAAGACCAGGGGCTCAGGCATGGGAAAGGAGGGTCCGGAGGATTATTTGAAGGCCTTCTTGATCGGTTCGGAAGCTTCGACGGTTTTCTCCACTTCGACCAGGGGGATGTTGCGCTTCCGGCAGATGTCGGTGAAAAAACCGTCCTGGTTTCCGGATTTGACGACTACGGCCATTCTGGCCTGGGGCAGATAGGCGGTCGTCATCTCGTCTGTGGTCTGTCCGCGGCGGTCGGCGCCGCCCAGGTGGAGGCAGAGCACCGGGATTTTCGCCGCCCGGGCCGCCTTGAGCAATCCCTCGACCCTGTTTCTTTCCCTGGCCATGTCCAAGCCCGCGGCGCCCAGACCCTTGAGGCTGGCGCCCAGGACGAGGACGAGCGTCCGGTGGCCCTCCAGGTCTTTTCCCTCGGCCAGCTTGCTCAGGGTGTAGGTCAGCCCAACCCTTTTCATGAGCACGCCGGCCAGTTGCACGTCGGCGCTCTGGCCGGCCGAAGTCAGGAGGATGGGCGTACTGAAAACGCCCTCGACCTGAACGGAGGGCGCGGCCGCCGCGGGAAGCGCGGTCAGGAGGAACAGGCAGGCGAGGGCTGATCCATGTCTTGTCATTGACGATCTTCCTTTGGAGTCATCATAGCGCATCTTCGCCCCTCGTTCAATGAATACGGCGGCGCGCTCGACGCGGTCAGGACGACCGATGTCGTCCCCGGTGTCGTCCCAAGATCGCCGGTCAATATCCGGCGCCGGCCCCGTCGCGGCGGGAATCGGCTCCGCCGATGAGGAGGCCCTTCTCCTTGAGGATCATGATGCCCTGGGCGCCGCCGAAATACTTGTCGTAGGGCTCCTTGGGTTCGACCTTGTGGCCCAGCGCGCGCAGGGCGGCCAGGGTTTCCTCGGGCAGCCGGGGTTCGACGAACAGCGGCCGGGCCTTTCCGCGAACGGAATAGGTGAAGAAGCGCGGGGCCTCGATGGCCTCGTCGAGCGACAGGTCGAAGGCGACGACGTTGAGGAGGATTTGGACGAGCGTGGAGAAGATGCGGGTGCCCCCCGGCGAGCCCAGGACCAGGAAGGGTTCGTCCTTCCGCAAGAGGATCAGGGGCGCCATCGAGCTCAGCGGCCTGCGGCGCGGACCGGGGGCGTTGACCGACTCCGGATCCTCGGAGAAGTCGTCCATCATATCGTTGAGCAGCACGCCCGTGCCGTCGGGGATGATGCCCGTGGCGAAGAAATTGTTGATCGACTGGGTCAGGCTGACGATGTTGCCCTCCCGGTCGACGACGCACAGATGGGTCGTGTTGCCCGGCGAACCGTGCTTGTCGAAGACACCGAAGGGATAGTCGTTCAGGACCCTATCGGCCCGGATCCGTCCGGCCAGGCTTCGGGCGTATTCCTCGTCGACCAGGCCCGCGGCCGGAATGTCCAGGAAATCCGGGTCGCCGAGATGTCTCTCCCGGTCGGCGAACACGAAGCGCAGCGCTTCGGCGAAATGATGGATCAGCTTCGGCGAATTCCGTCCCCAGTCCTCCACCGGCCAGTTCTCCAGGATGTTCAGAAGCTGGACGGCGTGGACTCCCCCCGAGCTCGGCGGCGGAACGGTGAGCAGCGTGCCGTCCTTGTAGCGGCCGACGAGCGGCGCGACTTCCCGGGCCTCGTAGGAGGACAGGTCCTCCAGGGTCATGACCCCGCCCTTGGACCGCACGGCTTCGACGATCTTGCGGGCCAGACCGCCCCGGTAGAATTCCCCGGCCCCTTTCTCGGCCAGGAGGCGGAACGTGGCGGCCAGGTCGGGGTTCCTGAAGATCTCCCCGGCCTCATAGGGAACCCCTGTGTTGAGAAAACAGGTCTCCTCGCCGGCGTTGGCCAGGAGCTTTTCGTACTCGTCCTTATTGATGGCGCTGAAGGTCGCGCTCACCGGGAATCCCTTCTCGGCGATCTCCGTCCCGCGGCGGCCGACTTCGGCCAGCGTCCTCGTCCCGTATTTTTCCAGGGCCAGGGCCCAGCC
>VGJG01000392.1 GCA_016867615.1 Candidatus Aminicenantota bacterium
AACAGCCGACGCAGAAAATACTCCAGCGTGCCCTTGAGGTGGGCGAAGGTCACGCCCTCGTCCACCAGGAGCCCCTCCACCTGGAAGAACATCGGCAGGTGGGTGGGGTCGGGCGTTTCCTTGCGGTAGACCCGGCCGGGGTTGATCATACGGATGGGCGGCTTCTGCTTCTCCATGACCCGGATCTGGACGGGCGAGGTGTGGGTCCGCAGCAGCAGGCCGTCGGCCAGGTAGAGCGTGTCCCAGTCGTCGCGGGCGGGGTGGTGGGGGGGGAAGTTCAAGGCCTCGAAGTTGTAGTAGTCGGTCTCGACCTCTGGCCCCTCCTCGACGCCGAAGCCCAGGGAGAGGAAGATCGACTCGATCTGCCTCAGGAACACCCGGACGGGGTGGGGGGAGCCGACCGGCCACTGCAGCCCGGGCAGGGTCCAGTCCATGGCCGCCGGCTTCCTGTCTGCGGAGCGGAGGGACGCTTCGAGCTTGCGCAGCGCCTCCTCGACCTCGTCCTTGAGGGCGTTCGCCGCGCGGCCGGCCTCGGGCCGGTCCTCGGCGGACAGGGAGGCCATCCCGGACATCAGCCGGCTCAGGGCGCCGGACCTCCGGCCCAGGAACTCGAGGCGCAGGGCCTCCACGGCCGCGGCGGTCTTCGCGCCCCGGCAGGCCTCCTCGAGCCTCAGGCGGAGCGCCCGGGCTTCCGCCTGGAAGGCCTCCTTAGGCGACAGGGGCATCTTTGACTTTTTGGGCGATGTGGCCGAAGACGGCCGGCGAGCCGACGGCCAGCTCGGCCAGGATCTTGCGATCAAGGAGAATGTTCAGCTTCTTGAGGCCGTTCATGAAACGGCTGTAGGTCAGGCCGTTGGCCAGGGCCGCGGCCTTGACGCGGATGATCCACAGGCTCCTCATGTCGCGCTTCCGGGCGCGGCGGTCCCGGTAGGCATAGGACAGGGCCTTCTCCACAGCCTCCTTGGCCGTCCGGTAATTGCGGCTCTTCGCGCCCCGGAAGCCCCGGGCTCTCTCCAGGACCTTGGCGCGTCTCTGTCTCTTCTTGGTTCCCCTTTTCACTCTGGACATATCGATCTCCTTAGGGTGTGAACTCGTTTCGCGGCGGGGCCGGGCGGGCATGCCCGCCGGGCATCATCATTCCCGCTCAGAATTCGTAGGGCAGCATGGACTTGACCGCCTTCCGGTCGGCCCGGCTGACGACGGCCTTGCGGCCCAGGTTCCGTTTGCGCTTGGAGGCTTTCTTGGTCAGGATGTGGCTCTTGAACGCCTTGCTATGCGTCACTTTTTTGCCGGCCGTCACCTTGAACCTCTTGCGCGCTCCCCGATGGGTTTTTAGCTTTGCCATCTTTTTCTTTTCCTCCTGATTTGGCCGGAACGAGGAGGGCCGAAACGGACCAGTCCTGTCTCCGGGTGTCGCCGTCCTGCCGGCCCGCGTCCTTCACGTCGCCCATCACCCGCAGCAGGACCTGCATCCCCAGCTCGGGGCGCGAGCGCTCCCGCCCCCTCAGCAGGACGGTGATCTTGACCTTGTTCCCCTCCCCGAGGAAGCGCTGGACGTGCTTGATCTTGAAGGTGTAGTCGTGGATGCTGATCTTGGGCCGGAACTTGATCTCCTTGATCTGGATCTGCTTCTGGTGCTTCCTGGCCTCCTGGTCCTTTTTGTGGAGCTCGTAGAGGAATTTCCCGTAATCCATGATCCGGCACACGGGCGGGTCGGCCTGGGGAGCGATCTCCACCAGGTCCAGGCCGCTCTGCCGCGCCTGGGCCAGGGCTTCCGGGACCGTGACCAGGCCCAGGAGTTTCTTGTCCTGGTCGATCAGCCTGATCTGCCGGGCGTGGATCATCTCGTTGATCCTGTGGGGTTTCGCCTTGGACGGGGGAACGTAAGGTTGTCTGCGAATGGACGGCCTCCTTTAAATGCTCACCGACTGGGATTTATTGTCGATGATTTTAAGAGCTTTTTCAAGAAAATCGGGGACGGACAGGGCCCCCCGGTCGCCCAGGGTGTGGACCCTGAGGGAGACGGTCTCCGCGGCCTGCTCCTTGTCGCCGACGACGAGGATGAGCGGGACTTTCTGGGTCTCGGCGTCGCGGATCTTGTAGCCGACCTTCTCCCGCCGGGCGTCGACCTCGGAGCGCAGGCCCGCGTCCCGGAGCCGCTCGTCGACCGCCCGGGCATAGGCCTCGTGCCGCTCGGCGATGGGCAGGATGCGGGCCTGGACCGGGGCCAGCCACAGGGGGAAATTCCCGTTCGTGTGCTCGACCAGGACGCCGAAGAAGCGCTCCAGGCTGCCGAGGAGCGCCCGGTGGACCATGTAGGGCCGGTGCTCCTTGCCGTCCTCGCCGACGAAGGTCATGTCGAACCGCTCGGGGATGTTGAAGTCGAACTGGATCGTCGTGCACTGCCACAGGCGGCCCAGGGCGTCCTTGATCTTGATGTCGATCTTGGGGCCGTAGAAGACGGCCTCGCCCTCCATTGGCTCGTAGGCCAG
>VGJG01000393.1 GCA_016867615.1 Candidatus Aminicenantota bacterium
ATCCCGCGCCTTTTTCTGCATGCCTGGCGCCTCGAATTCACCCATCCCGGGACCGGCCGCGAGGTTGCGTTCTGCGCTCCCCTTCCGGCGGACCTGGAAGAGACGCTCGCCAGCCTCCCGGCGGGCGAGCAGGGCTGAAGGCTTGGGCGGGAAGTCCGAGGTTTGATCCGATCGTTTCAGATGCATGCTGAAAACCGGCGGAGGGGAGAGGCGCCGGGAAAGAAGCCCTTGAGACCGGAGGGAGGTCTGGTGTATGATTACCCGCCTGCTGACTTTTTCCCGAGGTTGGCACCCCGAATTCCGAACCCTCTTCAGGGCCTAGCGGAGGAATGACCATGAAGGATTTTACGCCCGACAAGATCAGGAACGTCGCGCTCACCGGCCATGGCTCATCCGGAAAAACCTCTCTCACGGCGGCCATGCTGTTCGACTCCGGCGCGGTGAGCCGCCTGACCAAGGTGGACAAGGGGAATACGGTCACCGATTACGACCCCGACGAGGTCGAGAGAAAAATCTCCATCAATTCGGCCGTCTGCTACCTCGACTGGAAAGACAGCCGGGTCAACATCGTCGACACGCCCGGGTTCTCGAATTTTCTCTGGGACACGCGGGCCAGCCTCCGGGCCGTGGACGCGGCGGCTCTCCTCATTTGCGGCGTGGCGGGCGTCGAGGTCGGAACGGAAAAGGTCTGGGAGATGATGGAAGAGCTCCGACTCCCCCGGGTGGTCGTGATCAACAAGCTCGACCGGGAAAACGCCAGTTTCAAGACCGCCCTGGCCTCCGTCCACGAATTTTTCGGGAGGAAGGCCGTGCCCGTCCAGATCCCGGTCGGGGAGGAGAAGAATTACAAGGGCGTCGTGGACCTGCTGACGAACAAGGCCTATCTCTTCGATAAGGATGAAAGCGGCAAATTCCAGGAAGCGGACGTCCCCGCCGAGCTCAAGGACGAGGCGGCGCGCCGGCGCGTGGAGATGATCGAGATGGTCGCCGAGAGCGACGAAGCCCTGATGGAGAAATACCTGGAAAAGGGCGAGCTCGCTCCGGAGGAGATCGCCTCCGGCCTCCGCAAGGGCGTGGCCTCGGCCCAGGTCTTTCCCGTGTTCGCCGTCTCGGCCCTGCTCAACGTCGGCGTCCAGCCCATGCTCGACGGATTTTTGAACCTGCTCCCGGCCGCCTCCTCCCGAAAGGAACTGAAGACCGTCGCCGGAGGCGAGGAGGCCGTTCGGCCCGCCGGGCTGGAGGAGCCGTTCGCCGCCCTGGTGTTCAAGACGATCTCCGACCCTTACACCGGCCGGATATCGCTGCTGCGGGTGTTTTCCGGACGGGTCAACCCGGATTCCCCGGTGTTCAATTCCTTCCGGGAAACCGAGGAAAAGATGGGCGGGCTGTTCTACCTCCAGGGCAAGGAGCAGACGCCGGCCGGCCAGGCCAAGGCCGGCGACATCGTGGCCACGTCCAAGCTCAAGGCGACCTCCACGGGCGACACCCTGTGCGCCAAGGGTCAGTCCGTCGTTTTCCCGCCCATCAAATTTCCCGAGCCGTCGATCTCCTTCGCCATAGAGCCCAAGACGCGGGCCGACGAGGACCGGATCTCCCAGGCCACCCACCGCATCCTCGAGGAGGACCCCACGGCCCGCATCGAGCGCGACCCGGAGACCGGACAGCTCCTTATCTCGGGCAACGGGGAGCTGCACGTCAAGATCATCACCGAGCGCCTGAAGAAGCGCTTCAACGTCGACATCGAACTCAAGCCGCCCAAGATCTCCTACAAGGAGACGATCAAGGGACGGGCCGACGTCCAGGGCCGGCACAAGAAGCAAACCGGCGGCCGGGGGCAGTTCGGCGACGTGTGGATCAAGGTCGAGCCCCTGTCGCGCGGGCAGGACTTCGAGTTCGAGGACAAGATCTTCGGGGGGGCCATCCCCCGCAACTTCATCCCCTCGGTGGAGAAGGGCATCCTCGAGGCGCGCAAGAAGGGCGTCCTGGCCGGCTATCCCACGGTCGATTTCAAGGTCATCCTCTACGACGGGTCCTATCACGAGGTCGACTCCTCGGACATCGCCTTCAAGATCGCGGCCTCCAAGGCCTTCAAGCTGGCCATGAAGGAGGCCCGGCCGACGATCCTGGAGCCCATCATGAACGTCGAGATCTACACGCCCGAGACGTTCATGGGGGACATCATGGGCAACCTCAACGGAAGGCGGGGTAAGGTCCTGGGCATGGAGCAGAAGGGCAACATGCGCATCCTCAAAGCGCAGGTGCCCATGTCCGAGATGCTCGACTTCGAGCCCACCCTGACCTCGATCACCGGCGGCCGGGGGTCGTACATGATGGAGTACTCGCTCATGGAGGAAGTCCCGGCCCACCTCCAGCAGAAGATCATCGCCGAGGCGGTCAAGGACGGCCGGGTCAAGCCGGAAGAAGAGTAACGCCTTCGCGCCCCCGAGGCGTCAGAAGGCGGGAGCTTGGCAGCGAATCCG
>VGJG01000394.1 GCA_016867615.1 Candidatus Aminicenantota bacterium
TGCCGCTCGTCCCCGCCGATCCCGAACCCGAGGGGCAGGAAGCCGCCGCGGTCGGACTCGATGGCGGCCAGATGCTTCTCGGCGCGACGGGCCTCGGCGCGGGCGTAATCCCGACCGCCCGTGCCGCCGTTCTCCTCGTCCATGAACATCACCGCCCGCACGGTGCGCTTCGGCCGCAGGCCGAGTTCCCTGAGAAGCCGCAGGGCTTCCAGGGCGTGGGCGCACCCGGCGCCGTCGTCGTGGGCGCCCGTCCCGAGGTCCCAGGAGTCGAGATGCCCGCCGAGGAGGATGATCTCCTCCGGCTTCTCCGTGCCTGTGAGGTCGCCCACGACGTTGTGGGAGACGACGGGGTCGAGCCTCCGGCACTCGAGCCGCAGGAACACGCGCGCCTCCGGGTCGCGCTTCAGGGCCTCGGAAAGGCGCTCGGCGCTCCGCGTGCTCAGGCAGGCGGCCGGAACGCGCTCCGTCCCCTCCTCGTACTCCATCAAGCCCGTGTGCGGGTAATCGTCCAGGCTCGTCGTGAGCGACCGGACCAGGGCGGCCGCTCCCCCGGCGCGGGCGGTCTCCACGGCGCCGCGCACGCGCTGCTCGGCCGCCGCGCCGTAGGCGCCGAATGTGTCCAGGGCCGCGGGGTCCATGGAGCGGTTGAAAAAGACGATCCTGCCGCGGGCCTTATCGCCCGCCGCGGCCAACTCCTCGAAAGACCGCACCTCGATCACCCCCGCCAGGATGCCGGGGACGGGCGTGGCCTCGCTCCCGCCGACGGCCAGGGCGTCGAGCGGGACCGCTCCCCCGATGTCCGATTCGAGCCGGCATTCGACCCCGCCCCTCACCCAGCGGCCGACCGTGGTCGGCTCGAGATGGACGTTCTCCAGCCCCATCTCCTCCATGAGCCGCCGGGCGACCTCGACCGCCTCGGCGGCCTGGGGCGACCCGGTCAGCCGGTGACCCACCGAAACGATCTCTCCGAGCAGCGCCGGCGCTCCCAGCTCGGTCAGCCCTTTGCGCAGAAGCGCTGCGGCCGCGTCCTTATAGCGGGCGGCCTCGGCCTCGCCCTCCGGCCGGCAGGCGAACGTTCCCGCCAGATAAAACACGAGTGCAGCGGCGAGGAGAACAAACCGGCCGCGGTTCCGGACCGTCATCTGACCATCCCCGGTTCCCAGACGACGCGCCCGCCCCGGTCGATATAGCACTCGCGGCCGCCGAGAACGACCCGGGCCAGTCCGTTGATGAAATGATCGGCCCCCTGGAACCTGAATTCCACGGCCGTCGCTCCCCGCTTGTCGATGTACCCCCAGAGCTCGCCCCTCCGCACGGCGGCCAGTCCCTCGTTGAACGGCAGGGCGTCGTCATAGAGGGCCATGACGACCGCCGTTCCCTCGGCGTTGATATACCCGAAGCGTCCCGAGGGCGACATCCTGACCGCGGCCAGGCCCTCGGAAAATCGCTGCGCCTCCTGGAAGACGCGGCCGCCCAGGAGGGCCATCCCCCGTCTGTCGATGTAAGCCGCTCCTCCGGGCATGCGGACCACGGCCCGGCTTTCCTGGAACTCCATCGCCTCCCCGAAGCGCGGGGGGATGACGACCCGGCCCTGCCGGTCGATGTATCCCCACAGTCCCCGAACCCGGACGGCGGCCAGCCCCTCGTAGAAATCGCCCGCCGCCTCGAACCGCGCGGGCAGGGCGCGGCTGCCCTTGGAATCGATGAACCCCCAGGAACCGCCCGCCCTGACCCGGGCCAATCCTTCCCGGAACGGACCCGCCTCCTCGACTCCGGGCACATCGAGCGGACGCCCCGTGCGGTCGACATAGCCCATCCGCCCCTTGAGCCCGACCGCCGCCAGCCCGCCGGAGAAGGGGCCGGCCCATTCGAAGCGGGCGGGAATCGCGGGCTTTCCCAAAACGTCGATGTAGCCCCACATCGCCCCCTGTCTGACCGGACAGAGCCCCTCCGAGAAAAAGCCCGCCTCATCATACCGGGCGGGGATCGCCGGGCGGCCCGAGGCGTCGATGAACCCGACCTTGGACAGGATGCGGACCTCCCACAGCCCGCTCGTGTTGTCCAGACGCAGGTCCCGGGCATTGAGGGAAAGGCTTGTGAACGCCAGGACGGCCAGAACAGCTCTCGAGGATCTCATGGTCCGCCTCCAAAACGAAAATCACCTGAAATCATAAAACATGCCCGCTATGAAATCCAGGAGGGATTCCTCCTCCAAGCCGACTTGACCTCGACAGGCCTGGAGGAATACCATTCTTCCTATAGAGGTCACACCATGAAAAAACGCCTTCTTGCGTCCTTCACCGCCGTTCTGCTCGCCGGTCTCGGCTTCGCCTCCGCCGCGGCTCAGCAGGCCGACACGATACAGGACAAACTCCTGGTGCAGAAATTCAAGGCGGCCAACGCCAGTTACGAAAAGGCCAAGGCCCTGTTCCAGA
>VGJG01000395.1 GCA_016867615.1 Candidatus Aminicenantota bacterium
CGGCGGCCTGACGACGAAGATCACGAAGAAAGGGCTCATGATTGTCCAGGCCGAAGACGACGCCTCCCGTCCGCCGGGCCAGGTCGAGCGTCTGGAGCCCCGGCCCGCAGCCGACGTCCAGGACGAGCGGCCGTTCGGGCAGCTTGCCGACCAGACGGAGGGCGCGCCGAAGCGAGGCCTCGTCTCCCGGCCCCTCGCGGGGCAGGCCGCTGTGGACCTCGAAAAAAATCCTGCGGAAAAAGGGATCGTCGAAGTTCATGGGCTCTATTATACATCTCCCGGCTCATTTTGTGGGGATTGACGAAGAGAGGCGAAGCCGACATAATTCAGAGGATCGTCAGGACCGAAAACGCAGGAGGAGCCTCATGACGCCGAAAAGCATATTCGAAGAGACCGTGCCCGGCCGGCTGAACAGCAAGGGCGACGACGTCCTCAAGGTCAACGCCGTGTATCAGTTCAACATCAGCGGCCCCGAGGGCGGGGCGTGGTGGGTGGACGCCACAAAAAGCGGAGGCACGGTCGGCGCCGGGGAAAATGCCGAGGCCAAGTGCGTCATCAGCATGGCCGACAGCGACTTCGTCGATTTGGTGAGCGGCAAGCTGAACGCCCAGGCGGCCTTCTTCACGGGAAAGATCAAGATCAAGGGCGACATGAACCTGGCCCTCATGCTCGGCTCGGTCCTCGGCCTGTAGGCCCCGGGGCGGCGCTCGGGTCATGAGCGAGGTCCTTGCGCCGCGCGCCCGAAGCCGCCGTCTCCTGTGCCGCCGCATGGCTGCGGACTGTCTCATGGAGCGCAAGACCCTCATGCCTTAATGGGGTGGAACGGAGCTTAGGAGAAACAAATGGTCCTGAGCATTCAACGTGGCGGAGATAACATGCCGAGCCTCGACGGTCGCCGTCGTCCGCTTGGGCCAGGCTCCTGTCGGAAGAACGCCCGAGGCGTCATCTTGTCCGCCGTAACGGCGGCCCTCCTGTGCTTGTTCGGCGTGGAGAGCTGGGGGGGCGACGCCTCCGCGCCCGCGGCGGCGAGGCCCTGGACGCCGGACGACATCCTCCTGGCCGAGAGGGCCTCGCAGTGGGCCGTCTCACCCGACGGGAAATGGGCGGTCTGGATCAAGACGAAGATGGACAAGGAAAAGAACGGGCTCGTGTCGGACCTTTTCCTGACGGATCTCTCCGCCGGCCGCGCCCGGCAGTTGACCAGGAGCCTGGAAAAATGCGCCGCGCCTGCCTGGTCGCCCGACGGACGCTCGATCGCTTTCCTGGCCGAACGGCCCCCGGTCAAGCCTGAGGAATCCGATGAAGAAAAATCCCGGGCCAAGAGCCTCAAGCAGAAAGACAAGGAGGACGAAGGTCCTCAGCTCTGGCTCCTCGCCCTTTCCGGCGGCGAGCCGTTCCCCCTGACGAAATCCGCCAGGGACATCGGAAGCTTCCAGTGGGCGGACGACGACACGATCGTTTTCAGCGCCAAGGAAGGAAAATCGCTCTATGAGAAGGAGCTCGAAAAGCGCAAAGACAAGACGCTCGTCGTGGACGACGCCGCGCATGAGCCTCCCGTCCGGCTCTTCAAACTGAACGTCCAGGACAGGAAGAGCGCGCGCCTGACGGACAATGCGGATTTCATCTCCCTGTGGCGCGTCTCGCCGGACGGACGGCGGGCGGTCTCGGTGCACCGGCAGTCCCTGAGCTACGATTGGGATCAGAAGACGCCGCCCCGCTCCTTTCTCGCCGACCTCTCCACGGGCGAGAAGAGAGAGCTTTTCGCCGGCGAGCGCCTCGTCCCCTCGGCGGTCCGCTGGGCCGCGGACGGAAGCGGCTTCTACGTCGCCGCGCCTTACTCGACGCACCCTCAATATTTCCAGGCTTATGTCACGCTGCTTTATTTCTACGACTTGAAGACATCGTCCCTCGTCCGCGTCGAACTCGGCGGGGCGAACGGACTCGAGGGCGGGCCCGAAGTCACGCCCGACGGCTTCCTGGCGCTCCTCCCCGAAGGCGTGCGGCTCGTCCCGGCCCGCTTCGTGAAGAGCGGCCTTTCCTGGAAGCGCTCGGACCTCGCCGGCGATCATGTCAGGAACATCTTCGACATCGCCCTCGACCGGTCGGGCCGGACGGCGGTCTACTCCCACTCCACGGCCTCACGGCCGGAGCAATGGTTCCGCTCCCGCCTCGAGGGGGCGCGCCTGACGGGCGCCGTCCGGGTCACGGACCTCAACCCTTCCTACCAGGACAGGACGGCCGCCCGCACGGAAATCGTCCGCTGGAAGGGGGCTTTGGATGACGAGGTCGAGGGCCTCCTCTACTTTCCTCACGGCTTTGAGGCGGGCAGGCGCTATCCCCTCCTCGTCGCTCCTCACGGGGGTCCGCTGGCCGCGGATCTCGATAGGTGGGAGGAAGACTACGCCTACCCCCAGCAGCTTCTCTGCCGGCG
>VGJG01000396.1 GCA_016867615.1 Candidatus Aminicenantota bacterium
GCCGAGGGGGGAGCTTGACTGATAATTTCTCCGGGCTTATGCTGAATACAGTTACGATACGATAGACAAGGAGGATCTGCATGGGGGGTAGCAAGACCGGACGGTCTGTCATCCTGGGCATCGTTTTGGCCGTATTCATTCTTCAGGTCCTGCCCGGTCCCGCTCAGGCGGCCATAAATAGGTGGAAATTGGATTTTAAGCTGTCCGCGGGAACAGCCTCCATTCCGGGCGGCGGCGGGGATTTGGAGATCCTGCGCCAAAATTATGAAGACTGGGCGGCTGAATGGGATATGTTGAATTTTAAGGATTCCGCCCTGAACTGGGATCCGGTCTCGCGGTATTCGGAGCTGAGGTTCGAGCTTTTATTCCATTCGGGCAAGTTTTTCGGTTTCTCCCTGGGCTGCGGCGCCCTGGCCTTTTCGAGTCGGGGCGAACTGTCGCTGACGAACGATGTCTCTCAAAGCCGATGGTGGAAGTTCGTCATCGACGAAGACCGGTCCTACCGGCAGCAAATCGACGTGAAGGCCGTCCCCCTTGAGTTCAACTTATATTTTTTCGTTCCCGTATGGAAGAGGATCTCCCTGTATGCTTACGCCGGCCCGGGGATCGTCCTGGGCAAGCTCGATCACGTCTACGAGCATCATTACAGCTACAAGTACAATGAATACCATCAGTCGCCCGGCGATGATTACGCCCGGGAAACTCTGTACGATTCCCGGGCGGATGAAAACGCCCGGGGCGGCGCCCTCGGATTTCAGGGCGGCATGGGAGCTTTGTTCCGCCTGACTCCGTTCGTCTCCCTGGGTTTCGAGTCCTCCTTCCGGCTGGCCCAGATCAACAGCTGGACCGGCACGGGCGCGCTGACCTATGAAGCCAGCGAAAGGATATACCGCGGGGACGAGGGCTGGGGGCCGGTGACGACCGAAAGCGGAACGGTCACCCAAGAAGGGGGATTGTGGCTTTTTTACCTCAATTCCCCGGACGGCTGGGAGTGGACGCCCGAGATGTTCATCCGGACCGGGGAGCCGCAGGGGGAGGATTATGAGAACGTGCGGCGGGTCGGCGTCAGCTTCAACTCATTCAGGTTCGGCTTCGTCCTCCGGTTCCATCTCTAGAAGCGGGCGCGGATTCGTTGGCTCGGCGATGCCCGCCGCGCTTGTCAAGCCGACGGGCGGCGGCGGCGGACGGATCAGTCCGGGAGGCTCTTCAAAGACCGTACGGGTGAGTAGAATCCTTCGTCGATCATTCTCTTGAGAACGCGCTCCGCTTGATCGGCCTTCAGCGATTTGTTCCGTACGGACTTGACGAGGATGCCGATCGTTCCCGTCAAGGGGACTTCAAGCAGCGTTGCCTCCCGCCGTGCCGCCCGGTCGTCGCAGGCGAAGACCCACCGCCGGGCTTTGGCGACGGCGAGGCTCGACGCCTCCCCAAGTCCGAGAGATTGCGACAAGGACGCAAAAAGCTTCTTTTCTGCGGGCGCCGAGGGATGAGCCTCCTGAATCCATCCTTCGCTCAGGCCTCTTGTGATCGCCGCTAAGCGGGAATGTCCCCCCTGGATTGCCCGCAGAATTTCCGCTGATACGAAACCGGTCAGACGGACTGTCCCCCCGGCGGAGGCCTTCAAAACGGGAAGGGCGTCCGCCAGGGCGAAATTCGACAGCACGCAGCAGTCGAAGATGACCTCAGGCATTCTTTGCGTCGCCGGCAAGTTCTTCGACATCCTGGGTGCGGAGGAGAATGCGCCGTTCGCGGAGGTAGTTTCGGGCCGAGAGCGGATCCAAGCCCAGGACTTCAGCCAGTTTTCCGAGACTGATGAACCCCTCCTGGTATGCGGAAAGGGCGACCCGACGCCGCTCCTCGAGCGGGTCTTTTCTTTTATAGGACGAATCAATGGCTTCCCGGACGAGCTCTCCCAGGGTGCGGCCTTCCCGGCGGGCATAGTCTTTGAGCTTCTTGTGTTGGTCATCGCCGAGCATGATGTTGGTTCTTTTCATGGCGCTTCCCTTATATGTGTATATATATGTGTCACCATTATAGAGACGCATCGCGACGTCGTCAAGTCTCATCGGAGCCGAGAATGTGTTTCTTTTAGGGCGCCGGCTGCATTATAATTTTTCCGGACCCCGCTCCGGGGATAGACCAGATGTTCAGGGAGGTCGCCATGAAGATCTTCGTTCTTTCCGCCGTCGGACTGCTCTGTTTTTCGGCGGCGCTCGCCCAGGGGCAGGCGCCGGCCGTCGACGACGCCCTCCGCGCCGAGGTCAAGGGCGCGCTGCTCGAGAAGCACGGCGAGGGCTGCCGCTTCAGGATCGAGAGGGGCGTCGAGCGGACGGCCTCCCTGTGGCGCTCGGAGGACGGGAGCGCCGGGGATTTCCGGGCCTTCTGCCTCGAGAATTTCATCGCCGACCGGGCCGCGCTCGAGGCGAG
>VGJG01000397.1 GCA_016867615.1 Candidatus Aminicenantota bacterium
CCGGGATATGCCACCGCGGGCAAGACGGGAACCGCCCAGAAGTACGACCCGGCCAGGGGAACCTATGTTCAAGACCGGCACCTGGCATCGTTCTCCGGCTTCGTCCCGGCGGACAGCCCCGTCCTGTCGGTGATCGTGGTCATCGACGAGCCCCGCGGCCCCTATTACGGCGGCCAGGTCGCTGCGCCCGTGTTCCGCGCCGTGGCCGAACAGACCCTCCGCTACCTCAAGGTCCCTCCCCGCCTGCCCTCGACCTCGGGAGTCGTCGCCGCCCAGCTTGCGCCCGGAGGTGCGGAATGAAGCTCCTCGATGTTCTGAGGGACATCCCCCTCGTCCGCCTCTCGGGAAGCGACCAGGCGGACATTCAGGGGATCGCCTACGCTTCGGCACGGGTGGAGCCCGGCTGGCTGTTCGCCGCCCTGAAGGGCCTGAAACAGGACGGTCTCGATTTCGTCCCCGAAGCCGTGAAAAACGGGGCGGCGGCCGTGCTCTGCGACCGTCCCAAGCCCCGGTCGGCGAACGTCGCCTGGGCCGAGGCCCGGGACGCGCGGCTGGCGCTGGCGCTGGCCGCGGCGAACTTCTACGACCATCCCAGCCGGAAGCTGGCCGTCCTGGGCGTCACCGGCACCAAGGGCAAAACGACGGTCACCCACCTTCTGGAGTCCATTCTCCGGGAAGCGGGTTTCCGCCCCGGCGTCCTGGGCACCATCGCCTACCGGGGGCCCGGCCTCACCGTGACCGCCGACCGGACGACGCCCGAAGCTCCCGACATCCAACGGTTCCTCCGCCGGATGCTCGACTCGGGGGCGACGCACGCCCTGCTCGAGGTCTCCTCCCATGCCCTGGACCTCAAACGGGTCTGGGCGGTCCAGTTCGACGTGGCCATCTTCACCAACCTCAGCGGCGAGCACCTGGATTATCACCCCACGATGGAGGACTACTTCGAAGCCAAAAAGAAGCTGTTTTTTCTCAACTCCAAGAGCCAGACGGCCGTGGTCAACATCGACGACCCCTACGGCCGGAGGCTCCTCCATGACCTGCCCCTGAAAACGATCTCCTTCGGCTGCGCTCCGGAAGCGATCGTCCGGGCCTCGAAGGTCGTCCTCGACCGGCGCGGCCTGCGGGCGACGTTCGACTACCCCGGCGGCCGGACGGAGGTCTCCTCGCCCCTCATGGGCCGGCACAACCTCTACAACATCCTGGCCGCTTTCGCCGCGGGTCTGGCCTTCAACGTGCCCCCGGCCGGGATCCTCTCCGGGATCGCATCCCTGCGGGGCGTTCCCGGCCGTCTGGAGAGCGTGGACAACGGCCGCGGCTTGATGATCTTCGTCGACTACGCCCACACCGACAGCGCCCTGCGCCATCTGCTCGAGACCGCCCGCGGGCTCGAGGGGGGACGGGTCCTCCTGGTCTTCGGCGCCGGGGGCGACCGGGACAAGTCCAAGCGGGAGCGGATGGGCGAGGCGGCGGCCGAGCTCGCGGACTGGACGTTCATCACCTCGGACAATCCCCGCTCGGAAGAGCCGGCCGCCATCCTGGCCGACATCGAAAAGGGCTTCCTCAAGAGGGGCGCCAAGAATTTCTCCTCCCTGGTCGACCGCCGGGAGGCCATCACCCAGGCGCTCCACTTCGCCCGCCAGGGAGACATCGTCCTCGTGGCCGGCAAGGGCCACGAAGATTACCAGGAGGTCAAGGGAAAGCGATACCCCTTCAGCGACGCGGCGGTCATCCGCGAGCTCCTTGGAGAGGAGAAACAGACGGAACATGGTTGAGCTCCGTTTGGACGAAATCGCCCGGCTCATGGACGGCGTCCTTGTCCAGGGCGACCCCGGGCTCCTGTTCCGGGCTTACAGCCTGGATTCGCGCCGGACATCGCCCGGCGACCTGTTCTTCGCCGTGGTCGCCGGACGCGACGGGCACGATTTCGTGGACGACGCCCGGAAGAGAGGCGCCCGAGGGGCGGTCGTCTCTCGCGCCGTGCCCGCTCCCGACCCGTCCTTCGGCCTGGTGCGCGTCGAGGACACGGTCGCAGGGCTCCAGCGCCTGGCCGCCGGGACGCTCGCCGCCCGGGGCGTCCGCGTCGTGGGCATCACCGGCTCCACGGGCAAGACGACGACCAAGGAATTCGCCGCGGAACTCCTGGGAAGGCGATTCCGGGTCTTGAAGTCCGAGGGCAACTACAACAACCATCTGGGGCTGGCCCTTTCCCTCCTCCGCCTCGAAGCCGGCCACGACCTGGCCGTCCTGGAGATGGCCATGAGCGGGCCGGGCGAGATCAGGCTCTTGACCCGCGTCGCGCCGCCCGAAGTCGCGGTCATCCTTAACGTCAGCCCCGTCCACCTGGAGTTCTTCAACAGCCTCCAGGACATCGCCGCCGCCAAGGCCGAGATCCTGGAGGGAACACAGGCCGGGGGAACGGCGGT
>VGJG01000398.1 GCA_016867615.1 Candidatus Aminicenantota bacterium
TGCAGTAGCCGGAGCTCGGTGGCCACGGCGCTCCAGGCGGTCAGGGACATCATCAAGGCGACGGCCGAGCTCGCCGGCGCGCGCATCACGCAGCCGGGCGGCTATCCCGGATGGGAGCCCAACCTCCAGTCCGCTCTACTCAAGAAGCTCACCGCCGTCTACACAAAGGTGTTTAACAAGGAGCCGGCGGTGAAAGCCGTGCACGCAGGACTCGAATGCGGCATCATCGGCGAGAAATTCCCGGGCATGGACATGATTTCTTTCGGCCCGACCATCCAGAATCCCCACTCGCCAGAGGAGAGAGTCCACATCGGCTCCGTCGAGCACTTCTGGAAGTTTCTCACGGCGTCCCTCGAATCCCTCGCCTAATTCGGGGAATTCGGGGGACACTATACTTAATTCACTTCATAAACTGAGATTGCATCGCTTCGCTCGCATGCATGAAAGCGCCCCATGAAATCCAGGGAAAATCGTACATAATATACAGGATAAGCATCTTTTCCTATTGGCTCGAGGGGATTGTTTTTTTGCACTTTTTGTGAATTAATCAGATTAAGTACGATGTCTCTCGAATTCGCAGTGCTTCGGGAATTAAGTATAGTGTCCCTCGAATTCAAAATTTTGAATTAAGTATAGTGTCCCCCGAATTCTGAGGGGGGAGGAAGGAAGAAGAGATGCGAGAAAGGAAATTGGGCAGGGTGCCGGCACTTGTGGTGTGGGCGGCCGCGGTCGCGGCGGCGCTCATGCTTTTCGCCGCAGGATGCCGGAAGGAAAAAGAACCTTCTGGCGAAGGTCGCCCGCAGGAATCCTACAAAACCGATCGTACCGATAAAATTACTGGAAAAGGCCAGCAAGCGCGCGCCTCTGCCCCTGCGCCGGGCCTTGCTTCCGGTTCCGATCGCCCGGCTCCGGCGGCTTCTGCCGTCGCGGGCCCGCTCCGCATCCTGAGCGCGACGCCCCGGGGCCGCACCGCTGCGCCCCACGAATCCGAGACCGTCGTCGTCATCTTCGACCGGCCGATGGTCGCGCTCCAGGCGATCCAGGAATCCGAGACAGATGTCCTGCGGCCTCTCGACCTCCGTTCCACCGACAATGAAACGGCCGGCAATGACCTCGCCGTCGCCGCCGCCACTATCACAACCCCCGTCATCACCACTTCCTCCTCCTCGCACCGCGTGCGCGCGCAATCCGCAAACCGCCTACAGGGCTCTGAGAATTCGCCGGAATCAGGCCTCGCCGCCGCCGGCTTCCGTTCATCGGATCACTCCGAAAACCCTGAAAATCCGGAAGCGCCGGGAAGTTCCACCCGCACAAGAAGCTCAAGAAAATCTCAAGACAAGGGGAAACCGGGAACATTCTCAGGCCAGCCGCTCCTCGCCTTCGACCCTCCCGCATCCGGCCGGTTCCGCTGGGTGGGGACGCGCGCGCTCGTCTTCACGCCCTCCCCCCGCTTCCCTTACGCCACCGAAATCAAAGCCACGGTCCCGGCCGGCGCCACCGCCCTCGACGGAAGCCTCCTCCCGGAGCCCTTCACCTGGACCTTCCAGACGATCGAACCGCGCCTCGTCCGGCACTATCCAGCCGACGGCCAGCGCTGGCTCCGGCTCGACACGCAGGTTCTACTCCTCTTCAACCAGCCCATCGACAAGGACCGCGCCTCGCGCTACATTTCCTGGACTGCTTCTCCTTCCGTCGAAGGCCTCGCCGCCGCCGCGCTCGCTCCCGCCGCGAGCTCCTCCTTCCCTCTCACCCCCATCTCCGCCCCGGCCGCCATCTCCATCGCCGAATCTGAATCTGAATCTGCATCCGAATATTCATCCGCACCTCGATCGCCCTCCGTGAACCGGTGCACATCCGCAGCGAGAGCCAATGACAGGCCGGCAATGACCTCGAGAACCTCCAGGGCCCTCGAGTTCACCCTTTCCCATCCGCCGGCCGAAAGGCTCAAGGACGAAGGCCTCGACCTTCCTCCCGACCATGCCCTCCTCCTCACCCTTTCCCGCACCGAAAAACTCGTCCCCGGCACCGCCTGCCTCGTCACCCTCCGCCAGGGCCTGCCCGCCCGCGAAGGCCCGCTCGGCCTGGAAAAAAATTATGCATTCGCCTTCGAGACTTTCGGCCCGTTCCGCTTCGAGGGTCTCGTCGAACCGAAACGCTCCCCGCAGACGAGGCCGCTCCCGGCTTCCGCGCCCTCCGCATCCTCCTCCCCTCTTTCCCCAGCGCATCCCCTCCCTCCTGACGAACCCCTTCAGTTCAAGTTCACGAACCAGGTCTATTACAAAGAATTCGTCTCCCGCGTCGAGTTCGATCCTCCCGTCGAAATTCCCGCCTACTACTCCGAATGGGAATACAGCAGCAACGTCCTCTACCTTTCGCTCCCGCTCGAGCCCGAGACGTCCTACACGGTGCGCCTCTCCCC
>VGJG01000399.1 GCA_016867615.1 Candidatus Aminicenantota bacterium
CGCTCGCACCAGCCGGGTCATACAAGCCGTCGGAGATCGTGCCCGAGGTCAAGAGCCTGGCCCAGAAGATGGAATGGGCGCCGGACAAGACCGCCGAGCTCGTCCAAAAGGTGGAAGCCGCCCTGAAGAGCGAAGAGCTCAAGGGGGAGTTGGAGAAAAGTCCCGTCAAGGCCGTGATGGTCTACAGCTCCGCCGAGGGCGGGCTGGTGGTGAAGTTCATGAAGGGCCAGGGGCTCATCAGCTTCAAGGGCGGGAGGCAACAGGCGACCATCTATCTGAAGAGCGTGAGCGCCGGTGCCATCGTCGGCGGGGGCGCCCAATGGGCCGCGGGGCTCGTCCTGGGGTTGAATAGCGAGGAGGATTTCGGCGGGGATTACAGGGGCGTGACGAAGAGCGCGGCCGCGGGGGACACGATCAAGAGCGACGGCATCTTCCTTGAGGGCGGTAAAGAACACAAGATATTCCTGGTCTCGACCGTCCGGGGGGTTTCGGCCGAAGCCGGCAAGACCAAGCTCACCATCACCCGGGGATGGTAGAAGGGCGGACCGCTGCCTTGAACAGCGGGACCGGAGTCGGGGCGCCCGGGGCTCAGCGGAACTTGCTCAGGTAGAGGTCGAGTCCTTCCTTGTTGACGACGTCCATGGCCCGGGCGTGGGCGAAAGGCGCGTTCCTTTTCAGCGACTCGAGGATGCGGACGATCGACAGGGCCACCTCGGCCGTCTGGCCCGCTTCCCGGGGCCTGTCGCGGAGATAGGCGATCGAATCGAACAGGACGGCGTTGGCCTCCCCGTAGGTGACGGCCCGGCGGGAGCCGTGGGCGCTCACCCAGGCCGGGCGCCCGAGGGCGTCGTTGACGTGGCTCTGGATGAGGAAGGTCGCCCGGCCGATGAGCTTGAGGTTCGAGGGGCTGACGTTGGTCATGGTGTTGCCCACCACGCGACCCAGCTTGGCCATGACCGCCGTGGAATGGGCGTTGAGGAGCATCTTGAGGGCGATGTGGGCGCCGACCTGGAAGGGGTCGTTCGACCCGTCTATCCCCAGGGACACGGCCGGGAGCGGCTTCCCGGCTTTCTCGAAGGAGCGGAGGAAAGACTCCGCCGCCTTCGAGGGTTTCCCCGGACCCGAGCCGCCGACCGAGATCAGGGCGGGCTGTCCGCCCCGGCTGCGGAACAGTTCACAGAAATCACGGTAGGCCGAGCCCGCCGCCTCGAGGGAGGCTTCGTCCGAGGGAAGGCAGACCGCAACTCCCAGGTCGCCCGCCGCCGGGCCGCGCCGGGTCCGGTTGGGCTCGGAGAAGGAAAAATCGTATAGCCGCCGCTGGTCGTCGCCCGCGTTTTTGAGGCTCTGCAGGGCCTTGGCCTTGAGGAAGGGGTCCTCGATCTCCTCCTCGAAGGGGCGGCGGTAGAGATCGGCCGCCAGTCCCCGGAACGGCCGCCCGAGGAAGGCCAGCCAGGCCGCGTCTTTCGAGGGCGCCGGCGTCCAGACCTGGATCCAGCACCTGCGCGCCGGCTCGTTGACCGTGTCCAGGGGAAAGAGGCGGAAGGTCGGGCTGCGCTCCGTGGAGTCGATGAAGACGGTGATCAGTCCGTCGCGGGCGAAGGTGGTCGAGAACCGACCGGCGGCGTAGGTCCGCGCCTCGAGGTCGGTCAGGCGCCCCAGGGCGGGCGCGGCGTCCCGGACCGAGCGGAGGATCCCGCGGAAGGACCTCAGCTTGTCCGCCAGGGGAACGTCCTCCCGGAACCCGGCCCTCTCGACCTCGCGCCGCGACAGGATCCGGCGCAGGGCCCTCTCCGCCCCCTTCTGCAGCACGGCGCCGACGACGAACGTCTCGATCGTTGTGGCCTGCATGCGGGTCGAGCCCGTGATGGCCTGCGGTCCCGTCGTCAGGTTGAGCTTGGCGATCCCCGGCTCGTCCAGCACGGCCCGGCTGCGCTCGAAGGGCCGCAGCCGGTCGTCGGGGTTGTTGTAGATGAAAATCAGCCGCTTCCGGCTCTCGGCCGGGGAATACCCGGGCGCCGCCTTCCACGGCCCGTGCGCCGCCAGGATCGTGCCGATGACCGAGGACGTCTCCCCTCCCTCGGTGACGCACAGGACGAGGTCGCCCTTCTTGATCCCCCGGTCGCTGAGCTGGAGACGCCCGATGAGCTGCAGGTCTTCGAAACCCTCCAGGGAGCTGATGAGCGCCCGGTCGCCGCCGGTCATCTCGCCGATGAGCGCCTCCTCGATGTCCGGCGCAAGACGCGCCCGGAGCTTGGGTCCCAGGAGCGGGTCTTCCCTCAGCCGGCGCCAGAACGGCCGCCAGAAGCTGCTCTCCATCTGCTTGGCCAGCCTTCCCGTGGCGCCGCAGCCGTAGACATAAATGCGCCGCTTCTCGAGGATCGCCGCCTCGACTTCCCGGCTGAGGCTCTCCAGGGAGG
>VGJG01000400.1 GCA_016867615.1 Candidatus Aminicenantota bacterium
CCGCAAGGCGATCCTGGCGGCGGCTCCTCTGCGCATTGTCGAGGAGGAGCTGCGGCGCGTCCCCTCCAGGGGCTGGGCGGCTTGAATTGATTGGGGACAAGTTCCGAATTCTCTGGAATTCGGTACGTGTCCCCCTTCTTCGACCCTATGGTCTGTCCTCGATGCGGCGGCGCGATGCGCGTCGTCGCCTTCCTCACGGACCATGCAGTCGTCGATAGGATCATCGAGCACTTGAAGCTGACTTTTATGGCCGAACGCCCTCCTCCGGCTCAGGCCTCCCTCCAGGAGCTTCTTTGGAGGCCGACACTCCGGCGGGTTCTTTCCCAACGGCATCGAGGCGGCCGACCTCGGCCGCGAGCTCCCGGCCGATTTGGTCATCCTTCGGCTGCAGTACGGCTCTTTTGGGCGGCAGCGGCGATGGCATAGGCATAAAAATAGCCGCGCCACGATCGCTCCGTTGAACGGAACTCATTATTCCCCAAGAAAAAATCCAGCAGCGCTTCTCTCAACCGGGTCATTTCCTTCAGCCGCGACCTGTGACGCGGATCGTCGATAGTCAGTCCCAGCAGCTCCAGGGCCCTCTCCAAGGCCAGACGGCTGTATTCCATATTGCCTCTTTCTTTCCAATTAAGGGCACGTTCGACCTCGCTGCCGACATTGGCCAGCTGTTCCATGAGGGAGAACGTCTGCCACCGCCCGCCCGCCAAAGAGGAGTGAACAACCGCCGTCATTTCACCAGGCCCTCGACGATCTTCAATATTTTCTCTCGAATCTTCGGATCATCGATCCCTCTCGAGGTGTTCCCTTGTGAAGGCCTGATGTTGATGACAGAATCATATTCGACGCGGTCGGGCATTTCCAAGTCCGGGTAGATATTGATCCCCCAAAGATCTTTCTGGCGGGAGCCAGACTCGATGAGGAGCGCTTCCTCGTCGGCATGAAGCTCTCCGTCGACGGCCATGATCTTCCTTTCAACATCCACTACGGCTTTAACAAGATTGCCGAAAAGGCCTTGGGCCATCAGCTTGAAATCATCCAAAGGAACCGGCGCATCGATGATCTTCATGGGCTTTTTATACCATAAAATGGCCCTATTTGCTCGGCTCGGGTGGCGGCGAGCCGAGCGGTTCTTGCCAGCGGGGAGGCTGAAGGACATCCCCGCCGTATTCGTCAACGGGCGCTACGACATGATCTGCCCGCCGGTCACCGCCTACTCGCTCCACCGCATGCTGCCCCTCTCCAGACTGGTCATCGCCGAGGCCTCCGGACATTCCCTGCAGGAACGGGCCGTGGAGCAGGCCCTCCTCAACGCCATGCGGGATTTCGAGTGAGGCGGAGAAACGGGAGCGCTCCGCCTGTACGTCCTCGAGCCCGAAGAGCCCGGATAAAAAATCCGGCCGGATGAGCCGTCATTCCGGCCGAAGGACGGCGTCTACCGTTTCTTGCTCTGCTTGCCTGTCTTCGCCTTCTTGCGCTGGGCCTTGGGCTTGGGGCGGCTTTCGAGCGCCTTCTGGACCATCAGGCCGATGTCGGCCGGGTTCTTGGCCACGAAAACGCCCGCCCTCTTGAGGGCCTCCATCTTCTCCGCGGCTGTGCCCTTGCCGCCGGCGATGATCGCTCCGGCGTGGCCCATGCGGCGGCCGGGGGGAGCGGTCTGGCCGGCGATGAACCCGACGACGGGCTTGGTGACGTTCTTCTTGATGAAGGCCGCCGCCTCTTCCTCGGCCGTGCCGCCGATCTCGCCTATCAGGATCACGGCTTCGGTCTCGTCGTCCTCCTGGAAGAGGGAGAGGAGCTCGATGTATTTCAGGCCGACGATCGGGTCGCCGCCGATGCCGATGGCCGTGGACTGCCCATAGCCGAGCTGGCTCACCTGGTCCACGGCCTCGTAGGTCAGGGTTCCCGAGCGGGAGATGATGCCCACATGCCCCGGCTTATGGATGGCGCCGGGCATGATGCCGATCTTGCATTTCCCGGGGGAGATGACGCCGGGCGTGTTCGGCCCGATGAGGCGGGTCGGCTTGTCCTTGAGGAAGGCCTTGACCTTGATCATGTCGAAGGTCGGGATGCCCTCGGTGATGCACACCACGAGGGGCAAGCCCTCGGCCGCACCCTCCATGATGGCCTCCGCGGCGAAGAAGGGGGGGACGAAGATGGCCGAGGCGTTTGCCCCGGTCTCCCTGACGGCGTCGGCCACGGTGTTGAACACCGGCACGCCGAGGTGCGTCGTCCCGCCCTTGCCGGGCGTGACGCCGGCCACGACCCTGGTCCCGTACTCGATCATCTTCTGGGCGTGGAACGTTCCCTCGCCGCCGGTGATGCCCTGGACCACGACCCGTGTTTTTTTATCTATCAGGATGCTCATCGTCCTCTCTCCTTACCGGACCAGCGAAACGACCTTCTGTGCCGCTTCGCG
>VGJG01000401.1 GCA_016867615.1 Candidatus Aminicenantota bacterium
CCTGCGGCTGGCCGAAGTCAGGCGGTCCGGGCTCGTCCCGCACCTCGGGCCCGACGGCAAGTCCCAGGTCACGGTGGAATACGAGGACGGCCGGCCCACGCGCATCGACACGGTGGTCATCGCCCAGCAGCACCTGGCCAAGCTCTCCGAGGACCGGCTCCGGTCCCAGGTCATCGAGCAGGTCATCAAGCCCGTGTGCGGCCGGCACATCGACTCCCGGACAAAGTTTCACATCAACGCCACGGGCAAGTTCGTCATCGGCGGCCCCGAGGGGGACACGGGCGTCACCGGCCGGAAGATCATCGTCGACACCTACGGCGGCATGGGCCGCCACGGCGGCGGCTGTTTTTCGGGAAAGGACCCCTCCAAGGTGGACCGCTCGGCAGCGTACGCCTGCCGGTACATCGCCAAGAACATCGTCGCCGCCGGCCTGGCCGACCGGTGCGAGGTTCAGGTCTCCTACGCTATCGGGCTGGCCGACCCGGAGAACGTCTTCGTCGACACGTTCGGCACGGGCCGGATCCCCGACGAGCGCATCGTCGAGCTCGTCCGGGAGCATTTCCCCCTCAAGCCGGCCGACATCATCGCCCGCCTGAACTTGCGGCGGCCCATCTACCGCAAGACCGCGGCCTACGGCCACTTCGGCCGAAACGACGAGGACTTCACCTGGGAGCGGACCGACAAGGCCGACGTCCTGCGCCGGGCGCTGAAGTGAAGCTCGGGATCCGGAGCCCGGCGGCTGCCCGGGCGCGGGCGTGGCGGGCGGTGATCGCTGCGGCGGCCGCCGCGGCTCTGTTCGCCGCCCCCCCCGCCGCCCGGGGCCAGGGCGAGGACAAGGACGAAGGCGTCTTCTTTTTCGGGTTCAACGCCGCGGCCGGGCCGTTCCGGGGGGACTTTGACGGCGGCCTGAGCCTCTGGCATTTCGAGAAGGTGTTCGCCGTGCCCGTGCTCCCCGGCGACGTCTCCCTGGGGCTGAGCTTCGGGCGGAAATCGGCGACCGGGCTGTGGGAGGTCGTCTACCTCCAGGCCTCGAAGAACGGGATGTGGCAGGGGCGGGACCTGGGCGTGACCCTGAGCTCTCTCGAGATCCGGGGGCGGGCCTGGATGTTCAAGAACAGCCCCGTGCGGCCTGTCTTTTTTCTGGGGTTCGGCTTTCCCGTGCTTCGGGTCGCCGAGGGCGCGCGGATGGGGGGATCCGTGGAGACCGCCCTTTTCACCGGCGGCCAGCTCGTCCTGGGAGCCGGGGTCATGGCCGAGCTCGGCCCGCGTCTTTTCCTCAGCGCCGGGGCGGGATACAGGGCGCTGTGGTTTCTCTACACCTTCGGCGGCGGCAAGGGAAGGGATGTCAGCAAGCTGACGCCCGAATACGGCGGGGAGTTCTTCGGCCGCCCCCTGGCCGCCTCGCGCCTGGGCCTGGAGATCTCCCTGGGCATCCTTCTTTAAGACGGGGTCGCGTCTACACTTTCCACTTTTTCGAGCAGGGCGGCCCCCCCCTCCAATAGGCGATAAGTTATCGGCTCTCTTCCATTCCCCGTGGGTTGGTATCGCAAAGAGCTGAGCCACACAAAATGGAAGAGAGCCGATCAAGCTGACGGGCCAGATGCAGGAAAAAACGGAAGTGTAGACGCGCCCCGGTTTTTTCTTATATACTTGCCCGGGACATCCTTTGCCGGCAGGAGGAATCCGATGCCGATCACGGTCCGCGAAGTCAAGACCCGGCGCGACCTGAGGGACTTCATTTATCTTCCCGAACGAATTCACGCCGGCCACGCCACCTGGGTCCACCCCCTCTACCTGGATGACTGGAATTATTTCCGCCCGGAAAAGAACCGCGCCTTCTCCTACTGCGACACCCTCCTCCTCCTGGCCTTCGAGGGAACGGAGCTCCGCGGCCGGGCCATGGGCATCGTCAACCGGCGCTACAACGAGGAGCGGAACGAGAAGACCGCCCGCTTCGGGTACCTGGAGACGTACGAGGACCCGCGCCTGGTCGAAGCGCTCGTCGGCGCCCTGGAGAACTGGGCCAGGGGGCTGGGCATGACCAAGATGATCGGCCCCTACGGGTTCTCCGACCAGGACCCCGAGGGGTTCCAGATCGAGGGGCTCGAGCATCGAGCCACGATCGCCACTTACCACAACTTCTCCTGGATGCCGGGGTTCGTGGAGCGCCTGGGCTACGGCAAGGACATCGACTACTTCGTCTACCTGCTCGACGTCCCGGACGAGATCCCGGATCTCTACAAGAAGGTCTCGGAGCGGATCATGAGGCGGGGAAACTTCCGGGTCGTCGAATTCCGCAGGAAGAAGGAGATCAAGCCCTGGATCCGCCGCGTCCTGGGCCTGATGAACGAGTGTTATTCCCAGACGAACATCTACGGCTACAGCCCCCTCGACGAGAAAGAGATGGACGCCCT
>VGJG01000402.1 GCA_016867615.1 Candidatus Aminicenantota bacterium
GAGAATCTCTTGGGCAGCTCCAGCGTCGTACTCAATACCCAAAAAAGCAACGAGGAGGAATGAAGAGGAAAGAAGGAAGAGGATCATTGGTGATTGGATTGACCTGGGCGTGAGTTTCACCCATAATAAGGATGAACCTTATTATGGGTCAATAAAGGAGGCTCGGCATTCCATGCCCAACATCACGCTCAGCGTCGACGAAGACATCGTAAAGAAGGTGCGCAAGATCGCCGTGGATAAAAACACGACTCTGACGGCCATGGTCCGGGAATACCTGAAATCCGTG
Source organism: Candidatus Aminicenantota bacterium (assembly GCA_016867615.1). Classification (GTDB taxonomy): domain Bacteria; phylum Acidobacteriota; class Aminicenantia; order Aminicenantales; family JAFGAV01; genus JAFGAV01. The sequence goes on from VGJG01000402.1 coordinate 287, forward strand.
GCGGAAAGCGACCGGCCCGCCAGGGAGCGTGCTCTGAAGGATCTGCATGCCTCCTTCAAAAATCTCGGCCGGGATATGGGTCGAAAGACCTGGAAGCGGGACGATCTCCATGAGCGATAAATATTTTCTGGACACCAACGTGCTCGTTCATGCCTACGACGCACATGATGCCGGAAAACAGGCCAAAGCTCAGGCCGTGCTCCGCCGGGCCGTCGAAACGGACGCCGGGGTTTTGTCCACACAGGTCTTGAGCGAATTCATCGTCGTCGTTACGCGTAAAATCAAGCGGCCGATGGAACTCGACGAGGCGCAAAAGCTGGTCAAGATGTTCTGCATTCTTCCCGTCGTGGAGCAGACCGTGAACCAGATTCACTCGTCGATCGAGCTCAGCCGGAAATGCCGGATTTCCTTCTGGGACTCGATGATCATCGCCGCGGCCAAGCAGGCCGGCTGCCGCTTGGTGTACAGCGAGGACCTGAGCGACGGACAGAAATACGAGGGCGTCTCCGTCAGGAATCCCTTTCGCTGAAGGCTCCGGCCGACCCGGAAGGGCGATAAAAAACGTGCAATCGGGGCCCGTTTTTGCTAAAATGGCGGGAATCAGAGACGCAATGACCATGGCCAACAACATCGTCATCCGCAGAGTCGATTCCGGGGCGGATTTCAGGGCCTTTCTGGCGCTGCCCTGGAGGGTTTACAAGAACGACCGGAACTGGGTTCCGCCCATCGAGAAAGACATCCGGGACCGCCTGGACAAGTCGAAAAACCCCTTCTTCGAGCACGCCGACCGCGAGATCTTCCTGGCCCTGAGGGACGGGGAAGTCGTGGGCCGCATCGTCGCCATCCTGGACGAGAACCACAACTCCTTCCACGAGGAAAAGATCGTCTTCTTCGGGCTGTATGAAAGCCCCGACGACCCGGAGGTCGCCCGGGCGCTCCTGGACGCGGCGGCCGCCTGGGGCCGGGAGCGGGGCATGGACACGCTCCGCGGGCCGGTCAACCTGTCGCTCAACGAGGAGTGCGCCTTCCTCCTCGAGGGGTTCGACGCGCCGCCGGTGGTCATGATGCCCTACAACCCCCGCTACTACCTGAAGCTCATGGAGGACTGCGGGCTGGCCAAGGCCATGGACCTCAACGCCTACCTTATCACCCGCGACGCCGTCCTGCCCCCCAAGATCCAGGAAGCCCTGCGCGAGATGCGGGAGAAATCCTCGATCACCGTCCGGCCGATCGACGTGAAGCACCTCGAATCCGAGGCGGAGAAGATCAAACACGTCTACAACAACGCCTGGGAGAAGAACTGGGGTTTCGTCCTGTGGACGGAGAAAGAGATCAACCACATGGTCCACAGCCTGAAGTCCCTGGCCGACCCGAACATCGTCCTCATCGCCGAGGACCAGGGGGAGCCGGTGGGGTTCGGGTTCGGATTCCCGAATTACAACGAGGTTTTGATCAAGCTCAACGGGAAGCTCACCCCCTGGAACATGGCCCGGATCATGCTCGCCCGCCGCAGGATCCGCAGCATGCGCGCCCCGGTGTTCGGCATCCTCAAGGAATACCGGCTCACGGGACTCAGCTTCCTCCTCTTCGACGAGATCGTGCAACGGGGCAAGGCGCGGGGATACCAGTGGTGCGAGATGTCCTGGATGCTCGAGAACAACGAGGCCATCAACCGCTTCAGCCGGACCGTGGGAGCGAAGCTCTATAAAAAATACCGCATCTATCAAAAAACGATCGCCTGACCCGGAGCCCCGGCGGGGTTCGGGGGAGGGCGCGAAGGGGGATGGAGAATGGCCTTCAAGAACCTGTTGACCAAGGTCGAGGACGGGATCGGCTGGATCATCGTCAACCGTCCCGAGAAGCTCAACGCCCTCAACTGGCAGACGGTCGAGGAGCTGCGCGAGGCGTTCTCCGCCTTCGCCGGGGACGACGCCGTGCGGGCGGTCATCTTCACCGGCTCGGGCGAAAAGGCCTTCGTGGCCGGGGCGGACATCTCGGAGCTCGTCGACCTCGACGAGGACAAGGGCCGGGAATACGCCCGCCAGGGCCAGAAGGTGACCGAGCTCATCGAGTCCTGCCCCAAGCCGGTCATCGCCGGCCTGAACGGGTTTGCCC
>VGJG01000403.1 GCA_016867615.1 Candidatus Aminicenantota bacterium
CCTGGAGTTTCTTAAGGACTTCCGGATTCCCGGAGCTGAGATAGACCTGGATGCCGTCCTTTATGCTCTCCACTTTTACCGCAACATCCTTGTGGTGCATGAGCGCTGCCAGGGGACAGGAATCCATGCTCATCGCCCCGTGGACATGTCCCTCTTTCTTGGCCGCCTGTTCTCCCCCGGCGGAGCAACACCCGGCCTCGGTATGATCCGTCTTGTCCGCATGTTGAACGACTTTGACGATCTTCTCGGCTTTCTCCGTCTTTTTCTGCAGGTACTTCTCCGGGTTCTGGGCGAACTTATCCTTGCAGCCGACGGCGCAAAAATAATAAGTCGTCCCCTTGTATTCGAACACAGCCTTGGCCTCGGACTTCTTGACGTCCATGCCGCACACGGGGTCCTTGGCCGAGTCAGCGGCGGGGGCCTGAGCTGCGGCCAGCGCCAGGCCGAAAAGAACGGCCAGGCCGGCAAACAAGGCGATGGTCTTCGAGGAAAGCTTCATGTCGACCTCCTGGAATTCAATGATATTAAGTATACCATAATGATGTAATTAGTCAAGATTAGCAGACCGGAGGAGGCAACCCTTGGATAAACTCCCCATCCCATTCATGCGAGATGCGCGTGGCAGGGGCGGGGTGGGGGGCCCTGCACCCGTGGAGAGGTAGGCGCTTCGCTCGCAGCACAAGTCATCTCCGGAGGATCCGGGCGGGCGCCTGGAAATGTGCGCACTCCCTGGCAGCGGGCGGGACCTTGGGAGTGGGGCGGCACGACTCCGCCTTGAATTGCCGTGACACATCGGAACAGACCTGATTTGAAACATCGCCCGGCAATTTATATAATGACGCTCCTCGAACTCTGAACTTCGATCGCAGGAGATGGGCATGTCCGAACAGAAATTGCCGGAGCTGGGAAAAATCCCGCCCGCGTTCTTCGACCGCGTGATCTATCCGCGGCTGGGCGCCAGGGACCCGAACATCATCATCGGCCCGCGCCACGGCGTGGATTACGGCGTCGTCAAGGTGGGCGGCTCCTATATGGCCATGTCCACCGACCCGTTCTTCATCGTGCCCTCGTTCGGGTTCGGCCGGGCGGCCTGGTTCGGGTTCCACATCATCTTCTGCGACGTGGCCGTGAGCGGCCTCAAGCCGAAATACCTGGCCATCGACCTCAACCTCCCGCCGGAGATCAAGGAGGAAGAGCTCGAGGAGCTGTGGAACACCGTCCACACCGAGGCGCGCAAGTACGGCATCAGCGTCCTCACCGGCCACACGGCCCGCTACACGGGCTGCAACTACCCCATGGTCGGGGGCGCCACGGCCGTCGCCGTCGGGCCGAAGAAGGACCTGCGCGGTCCCTTCCGGGTGAAGGTCGGCGACCGCATCGTCATCACCAAGGGACCGGCGATCGAAACGACCGGCCTGCTGGCCGTGCTCTTCCCCCAGAAGTTCATCGAGGCAGGCGGCGAAGCGTTCCAGAAGGAGGCCGCGGCCGTCTTCTCCCAGATGTCGGTGCTCGACGACTGCGCCGTGGCCCGCAAGTTCCCCGGCGTCCACGTCATGCACGACGCCACGGAGTGCGGCGTGTGGGGAGGGTTGTTCGAGATGGCCCGCGCCGGCCGCTACGGCCTGCGGGTCAGGGAGGACCTCATCCCCGTGCAGCCCGTCATCCGGCGCACGGCCGAGCTCTTTAAGTTCGACCCCTTCACCGCCATCAGCGAGGGAACGCTGATCGCTCTCGTGGATAAAAGAGAAGCCGACAGGCTCGTCGCCGCCTTCAAGCGCAAGGGCATTCCGGCCGCCGAATGCGGCGAGGTCGTTCCCGGGAAGGAGGGCTGCCGCATCCTCGGCCCCGGGGGCGAGCGGCCCCTCACCCACCCCGTCGAGGACCCCTACTGGCGCCTGGCAGCCGCGTTCGCGGCTTGAGCGCGAACGGAATGACCTGTCCGTTGAACGGAAGGCGCGCATCGTCCCATCCGGGCGCCGGGCGGGGTCTCGGATTCCTCCTCCTCGCCCCGGCCTGCGCGTGCCTCCTCCTGGCCTGCTGCGGCCTCATCGGCCTTCATCAACCGGACTGCGCCGCCCCGGCCGTCGCCCCGCCCGGCGCCGCCCTCCCGCCCATTCCGGCGGCCATCCGCTATCTGCGGGAGACCCAGTATGCGGAGGACAGAACGGCCGTCCCGCGCGTCCGCTATACCGGGGACTGGCCCCAGTGCTTCAACGTCCGCGGCACGCGGACCCTGGTGCGCGAAGTCAGCCCCTTCATGGCCGCCTTCATCCATCACGCCCTGAGCTTCATCGACGAATCCTCGGCCGGCGATCTCGGCCTTGACCGGGCCGCCCTGGACGACGTGCGCGCCATGCGCGTCGCGGCCGTCGCCTTCATGCTCCGCTTCCGGT
>VGJG01000404.1 GCA_016867615.1 Candidatus Aminicenantota bacterium
GACGCATTCGCCCGTGCCGCTCTTCCTCCCCACCCGCGGCCGGAAGGTCGTCACCGTCTGCGACCTGTTTTTCGTCGAACACCCGGAGCTCGCCGACGCGGAGGCGCGGCGGGATTTTTCCAAGCGCGTCGGGCGGGCGGTCGCGCGGGCCGACGGCGTGATCACCATCTCCGAATATTCGCGCCGCGCGATCCTGGAGCGCCTGGGAGGAGTCCGGGGGGAAGTGCGCGCCGTGCCCCTGGGCGTGGACCCCTCTTTTTTTGACTCCCCGTCCGCGGACCTCTTGGAGGATTTGCGGCGCCGGCTCGAGCTTCCTTCACGGTTCGCGCTCTTCGTCGGGGCCTTCGAGCCGAGAAAGAACCTCCCCCGTCTGGTCGAGGCCTGGAAAGAGGTCCGGGGCCGCGTTCCGGACGCCGTCCTGGTGCTGGCCGGGAGGCGCGGGGGCGATTCCAGGAGGGTCGAGGACGGGGTGCGCCGCCTGGGTCTGGAGGCGGGGGTCCGGATGATCGGCTACGTCGCCCAGGAGGACCTCCCCGGACTCTACCGCCTCGCCTCCCTGTTTATCCTTCCCTCGCTCTGCGAGGGGTTCGGACTTCCGGTCCTGGAGGCCATGGCCGCGGGCCTTCCGGCGGCCGTCTCCTCGACTTCGGCCCTCCCCGAGGTCGCCGGGGACGCGGCGCTGTATTTCGATCCCCGCCGGAGCGAGTCGATCGCCGAGGCGGCCCTCCGTCTTCTGGAGGACGAGCCGTTGAGGCGCGACCTGTCCCGAAGGGGCCGGGAACGCGCGCGCCTCTTCCCCTGGTCCGAGACGGCCCGCCGCACGCTCGATTTCTACAGGAGCCTGGGCTGAGCCATGCCCTCCCGGGTGCTCTTCGTCTCCCATTCCGCGGAGCTGCGCGGCGCCGAGCGCATGCTGCTCGGGATCATGCTCCGCCTGGACCGGCGCCTGTTCGCCCCTTTTCTCGCCGTTCCCTGCTCCGGGCCGCTTTTGGAGGAAGCGCGGGCTGCGGGAATTCCATCGGCCGTCGCGCCCATGAAGTGGTGGCTGTCGAAACCCCGACGGGCCTGGAGGCAGCCCGCCCTCTGGCTGTGGAACATCCGGGGCGTCCTCAGGCTGAGGCGCCTCATCGAGCGGCTGGAGATCGACCTCGTGTGCTCGAATTCGGCGGCCGCCGCGGGCGGCGCTCTGGCGGGGCGGCTCGCGAGGCGGCCGCACGTCTGGGTCGTTCATGAGATCCTGTCGGGCCCGCGCCCGCTTCTTCGCTTCCTGTTCGGCAACCGGCTCTTCGTCCGGCTCGTCCGCTCCCTGTCGCAAAGGGTCGTGACGAACTCCCAGGCCTCGCGCGCCGCGTTCGGGCCGGCGCCGGGAGTGGAGGTCGTCTATAACGGCGTCCTTCTTCCCCGGGGCCGTCCGAAGCCAGGAGCCGGGTTGAGGAAGCGGTGGGGGATCGGCGCCCGGGACCGCCTGGTCGGCGTCATCGGCACGATCAGCCCGGAGAAAGGCCAGGTCGAGATGATCGAAGCCCTGGCCCTGGCCCGCGGGCGGGTCAAGGGGCTGAAGGTCCTTTTCGTCGGAAAGCCCGAGGAGAAGCGGCAACTGGAGACGCTCCGGGAGACGGCCCGGCGCCTGGGGGTCGAGGACGGCATCGTGTTCGCCGGCGCCGTCCCGGATGTGTCTGCCGTCCTGCCGCTCCTGGACCTCCTCGTCTCCGCCTCCCGGGTCGAGTCCTTCGGCCGGACGCTCATCGAAGCCCAGGCCTGCGGCGTGCCCGTCCTGGCCGCGGCCGCGGGGGGCGTGACCGAGATCATCCGTCCTGGAGTGAACGGCTACCTCGTCGCTTCGAACCGCCCGGAAGACCTGGCCGCCGGACTGGCCGATTTTTTCGGCAGGGGGAAGGCCGAGGTCGGGCGCGTCGTCCGCGCGGCGCGGAGGTCCGTTGCCGGGAATTTTCATCTGGACACGCAGGTCCGGAAGCTGGAGGGCGTCTTTGAGGACGTCCTTCGGGAGTCGCGCCGTGCCGGTTGAGCTGTCGGTCATCATCGTCAACCATAACGGCCGGGCCTATCTCGCCGACTGCCTGTCCTCCCTGTTGAGGGAGCGGTCGAGAAGGCGGTGGGAAGTCCTGGTCGTGGACAACGCCTCCCGGGACGGAAGCGCCGAGGAGGCGAAAAAAAAGTTCCCGGAAGTCGGTCTGATCCGCAACGAGAAGAACATGGGCTTCGCCGCGGCCAACAACCTGGGGCTCGCCCGGTGCCGGGGAGAGTTCGTTCTTTTCCTGAATCCCGATACCCGCCTCGAGGCGGGCTCCCTGAGGACGCTTCTGGGGGGGATGAAAGCCGACCCCGGCATCGGCGCGGCCGGGCCGGTTCTGCTC
>VGJG01000405.1 GCA_016867615.1 Candidatus Aminicenantota bacterium
GACGCTCGCCCGGCCGGCGGGGGCGCGGCCGAGGGGGGAGGCGCCTTGATGCCGGTCTTTTTGGAGTGCGGCCGCGCGAGGCCGCTTTGGATGCGGCGACAAGGCGCCGCATCGAAAGAAAGTTTCAAGCTTCGGGCTTCGGCCTGGAAGCTTTGAGGTCGGCCTTCTCCCTGGCGGGGAAGACTTTCTCCAGGGAGTCCTCCATCCTGATGCTGCCCTTGAACATGGCGCCGTCGGAGATCGATATCCGGGCCGCGGTGATGTCGCCCCTCATGAGCGCCTCGGCGGCGACGAAGACCCGGCTCGAGGCGTAGACGTTGCCGTTGACCGATCCGTAGAGGTTGAGCTCGTTGACCACGATGTCGCCGTCCACCCGGCCGCCCTTCTCCACGGTCAGACAGTGGTTCTTGAGTTCGACCCGGCCCTTGATGTAACCCCTGACCGTCAGGTCTTCCTCGCCGGTGACCTCGCCCTTGATGAAATGTCCGCGGCCGATAACCGCCGTCGCGGGCGCCGCGTCTTTTTTCGTTTCGTCGACCTCGTCTTTTTTATCGCGTCCGAACATGGGTCCTCGCTTTTCCGGGTTTTGATTATAGACAGACGGATTTTTCTTGTCAATTCGCGTCGCTACCGAGGGATTAGGGGCGGGGCGAAGCGACCGTCGGACTGGGGAAACGCGAAGCGGATTCCCTCTCCAGGGAGACAGGAGGTGTTGATTTACGGCCTGTCCGGAGATAGATTACTATTCAGACCGTCAGGTCGAGGAGGAAAGCATGGGATTTGGAAGCTTAAATTCGGGAGAGATGCTCATCGGACTGGTTTTGGCGGCGCTGTTGGGATTAATTCCGGCCAACATCGCCAAGAAAAAAGGCTACAGCTTCGGGCTGTGGTGGCTTTTCGGTTTTCTCTTCTTCATCCTGGCCTTGATCATCGCCCTGGTGATGAAAAGCAAGACGGCTCCGGGACTCCAGGCCGTTGCCGATGTCCAGGCGACGCCGCCGGGCATGGTCAAGTGTCCTCACTGCCAGTCGAACATCGTTCCCCAGGCGGCCGTCTGCCCCTACTGCGCGGAAAAGACAAAATAGCCTCCGGGAAGCCGCGGCCGGTCGCGGCAGACGCAAGACGGGCCATGATTTGCCTGGAGTGGGAGCGAGGGTGAGGCATTGAGCGATAAAGCCGCCGTGGTGAGGGACGCCTTCCGCCGTCTGTTCCGCGAGGAGCCGCTCCTCGTCCGCTCGCCCGGCCGGGTGAACCTCATCGGCGAGCACACGGATTACAACGAGGGGTTCGTCCTGCCGGCGGCCGTCGACAGGGCCGTGTATTTCGCCCTCGGGCGCTCGACGGAGCCCGAAGGCTATCTCCAGGCGGAGGACATGAGGGCCTCCTTCGTTTTTCACCCCGAGCGCATCGAACGCACGGACCTCGGCTGGCCGAACTATCTGACGGGCGTCGTCCGCGAGATCCGGAAGACGGGCCGGCACGTGCCCGGTTTCAAGTGCGTTTTCGGCGGCGACATCCCCGTCGGCGCCGGTTTGTCCTCCTCGGCGGCGCTGGAAGCCGGGCTGGCCTTCGGACTGAACCGTCTCTTCGGCCTGAAGCTCGAGCCGCTGGAGATCGCCAGGCTGGCCCAGAGGGCGGAGAACGAATTCGTAGGCGTCCGCTGCGGCATCATGGACCAGTTCGCCAACCTCTTCTCCCGGGCCCGGACGGTCCTCAAGCTCGACTGCCGCTCCCTGGAGCATGTGTATTATCCCTTCGACCGGGACGACCTGCGGGTCGTGCTCTGCGACACGGGAGTCAGGCGGGCGCTGGCCTCCTCGGAGTATAATGTCCGGCGGGCGCAGTGCGAAGCGGGGGTCGAGGTCCTCCGGGGGCGTGCGCCCGGAGTCCGCAGCCTTCGGGACGCGACGCGGGAGATGCTCGAGTCCTGCCGCGGGGAGCTCGACCCGGTCGTCTACCGCCGCTGCGCCTACGTCCTCAAGGAGAACGAGCGCGTGGAGCAGGCCTGCCGAGACTTGGAGCGGGGCGACTTCGCCTCTTTCGGCGGGCGGCTGAACGCCTCCCATGACGGCCTGCGGGACGAGTACGAAGTCAGCTGCACCGAGCTCGACATCCTCGTCGAGGCCGCGCGCCGCGCGCCGGGCGTCCTGGGAGCGCGGATGATGGGCGCCGGGTTCGGGGGGTGCACGATCAACTTGGTAGCGGAGGGGGCCGTGGAGGAGTTCCGGACGCGCGTGGGGGAGGAGTACCTGGCCCGGGCGGGACGGAAGCCCGAATTCCATGTCGGTCTGCTGTCGGCGGGCACGGAGGTTCTGTAATGCTCGCTCTGATCTTCCTGGGCTCCGCGGCTTTGTTCGTCGCGGCCTA
>VGJG01000406.1 GCA_016867615.1 Candidatus Aminicenantota bacterium
GCCGCCGTAGAGCGCGCCCAGGATCCGTCCCTCCCCGTCCCGGATCGCCGCGGCCGCCCGGAGCATCATCCCCCGCGTCTCCAAGGTCTCGGGCCGGTCGGCGGCCATGGGCGTGGGCAGGATGTTCATGTAGGCCCGCGCGGCCAGGTCCTCTCCCTCCCGGAGGAGCTCCTCTCGGGGAACGATCTGGACCCCGGAGTGGAGCCCTCCCCCCAGGGCCCGGCGCACCAGCGGGTCGACGGACATATCGTCGGCCGGTGCGTCGGGCCGGCGCGTCCGGACCAGGATCCGGCCCGCGGCGTCGGTCAAGTTCAGCATGTCCAGGCCGTAATCCTCCCTGACCCGGCTGAGGTAACGGAGCAGGATGTCGTGCCGTCCGGGGGGGATGGCGTCCCGGAGGCTTTCCCGGGCGGCGGTCAGGCCGATGATGTTCCGGATGTCGTTGATCTTCTCGTCGAAGACCATCCGGGCCGCTGCAAGGTCGTGCTTGACCTTGTTCTGGGCCTGACTGAGGAGCGTGCTCCGGATCAGCCGGGAGCCGACGAGCAGGGAAACGAGTCCGCCGACGATGATGACCGCCACGAAGGTGATGAGGATCTTTTTCCTCAAGGACAGGTCCTTAAAACTCATAGGCGTCCCGGCGGTCTTGTTCCGATTGTCTCACACCGCCTCCCTTCCCGAGCGCGGTCTCCCGCGAACCCCTTCCGCCGACGGCGGTTGTTCCGAGGGGACGCACCGACCCGCCCCGCCGGCGGTCTGCGGGCCAGGCTGCGCATCCCGGCTTCGTCCGCCGAAAGGAACACGGACCGCCCCCGAGCCCGGCCGAAACCGAGGGGAGGGCGGCGTCTCGGCGGCCGTTCCCGGAAAAACTCAGCGTTTGAGCCTGCGGACGAGGTTGCGGTCCTTATCGTAGATGTCGACCACGAGAGGCATCTCGCCCGGCAGGGCGTGCGTGCCGCAGGCGTGGCAGGGGTCGTAGGGCCGGAAGCCCATCTCGGCCATGTTGAGCAGGCCGTCGTCGACCTTCCCGCCTTTGATGAAAGCCTTAGCCGCCTTCTCGATGGACATGTTGATGGCCGCGGCGTTGTTCACCGTGGCCACGATGAGGTTGGCCTCGGTGACGATGCCCTTGGGGTCGGTCTTGTAGTGGTGGATGAGGACGCCCCGGGGCGCTTCGACGATGCCCACTCCCTCGTCCGGAACGGCGGTGGGGATGTTGCGGATGTTGGGGTCGGTGATGGACTTGTCCTCGAGGAGGGTGACCATGGCTTCGGCCGCCTGGAGCGCCTCGATCAGCCGGGCCCAGTGGAAGGCCAGGGTGTTGTGCGCGGGCTTTCCGCCTAGGACGGAATACATCCTTTCGTATTCCGCCTGCGCCCTGGGGGTGGCCATGCCGTCCGAGGCGTTGAGGCGGGCCAGGGGCGCTACGCGATAAACGCCGCTCTCCGTCCCGTCCACGAACCCCTTCCAGCCGACTTTCTTGAGGAAGGGAAATTTGATATAGGTCCAGGGCTCGACGTGCTCGGCGATCACGTCCAGGTACTGGCTGGGCTTGAACTTGGCGAATTCCTTGCCCTCGGGCGTGACGACCCGTACATCGCCGTCATAGAAATTGACCTTGTTCTTGCCGTCCACCAGCCCCATATAATAGGTCTTGATCGTGAAGGCATCGCTCAGGACGAGGTCCACATACTGCTTATTCTTCAGCACGATGTCGTCGAAGATTTTAAGGGCGAACTGGGCGAACTCCAGGGCGCCCTTGGCGACCCCGAGAAATTTCTGCCGGTGCTCCTCGTCCAGTCCCTTGGAGACGCCCCCCGGCAGGCCGCACACGGGATGAATAACTTTGCCGCCCAGGTGATTGATGATGTCCCTGACTTCGCGGCGGACCTTGATCACCTGGCCGCCGATCTCGAGACCGACCTTGCCGATGACCCCCAGGATGTTCCTTTCGCCCTTGGGAGCCTGGGGGCCGACGACGAAGTCCGGGCCGCCCAGGAAGAAGAAATGGAGCGTGTGGTCCTCCATCATGAAGGCGTTGTAGATCAGCTCCCGGATCTTGCGCGCCGTCGGTGTGGGCTCGACATGGAAGACGGCGTCCACGGTCTTGGTCGAGGCCATGTGGTGGGCCGTGGGGCAGACGCCGCAGATGCGGGGGGTGATGCGGGCCATTTCCTCCACGGGACGGCCGACGGCGAACTGCTCGAAGCCCTTGAGCTCCGGGATCTGGAGGATGGCCCGGTCGACGTCCCCCTTCGCGTCGAGGAAGATCTCGATCTTGCCGTGGCCCTCCAGCCGGGTGATGGGGTCGATGGTGATGCGCTTGCCGTTGGTGTTCATT
>VGJG01000407.1 GCA_016867615.1 Candidatus Aminicenantota bacterium
CCCCGGCCGCCGCAGCTTCTCGAGGAATTAAGAGGCCCAATATGATATAACCAATCAGCGGAAATCGGGGAGGTCATCCCAATTGGTCAAGAACGGGGAAGCTGTCCGGCGGCTGGAAAAGGCCATCATCCGCAAGGACAAGCCGAATTTCCAGAAAAACATGCGCCTCGTTGAGGCCATGTATAAAGAAGCGGTCTCCCTGGGCGCATTTCCCCCTCAAGACAGGCTGTCCGGAATAGACGTCGACGTTCGAATCGCGAGGGCGATCAACCGAATTTCAAAGACTCCTGCTGGAGCTGAAGAAGGATCCTAACGAGCACCGTTCAGAACAAACAAAGAGCTTGCTCCGCGGGGACGGGCCTAAATATATATTCTTGTCCGTCGACTTCCACGACGAGCGAACATCCCTGCCATTAAGTCCGCTTCGTCTCGTCCGTCCGGCCGTCGTCGTAGAGCCCGACGAGCTTGACCGGCCGGCCCTCCCCGTCGAACTCCACCCTGAAGCGGAAGTAAACCACGCCCTTGATAAAGAAGGTGTCCTTGGAAAATGCGAGCAGCGGCCGGGGCTCGGGGGCGGCGCCCCCCTCACGGAAATAGTGCAGCCCGCCGTCCTTGACCGTGATGTGGCGGACCCCGTAGTCCCCGGCGATCCTGCGCATGTCGGCCGGCTCGAGGGGAACCGGCTTCTCCGCGGCCCGAAGATAATCCAGGTCCCATTCGATCCTCTTCGGGTCGGCCTTGTCCTCCACGGCTTCCCCGGCCGCCCGATAATGCGCCCTGGCTTTTTCCAGGTCGCCCGCAAGCAGGCAGGTCCGCGCCAGCTCAAAAGCCGCCCGTCCCGAGCCCGGGTTTTCCTTGAACACGGCCTCGAAGATGGCTCTCGCCTCAGGAAGCATGTTCTGATCTCTGAATATTCCGGCCACCCAGCCGACGGTCTCCCAGGAGAGGCCGGCCGGGTCCTTGGCCCGGAGCTCGGCGACGAGGCCGGCCGCCCGGTCCGGACCCCCGTCCTTGATCCCGAAGAACAGGGCGTAGAACGGCGAATCGTAAGCCCTGTAGTTGAGATGGCTGTTACCCAGCGCCTGCCCGCCCACGCTCAGCCCCACCAAGTCCGCGCAGACGCTCAGGCCGTTGAAGCTGTTGGCCAGGTAGACGACGGCGGTCTTCCGCCCGGGGTAGGCGATGATGTAATTGCGGAAGATCCCGTAGTCGCCCCACTGCCAGAAGGCGGTCCCGTTGGCGTCGTTCTGCAGGCCGAAGCCCAGGCTCCAACCCAGGCTCTTGTCCTCCTTCATGTCGATGAATGAGGCGAGCATCACCCGGGCCGTTTCGGGTTTGAGCCCCTCGCCATTGACGACCGCGCAGACGAACCGGGCGTATTCGCCGGCCGTGGTGTAGAGGCTGGCGGCCGCGTTCGCCTCGCCGCGCTTCCTGAAGGCCTGGGGGTTGCCGAAAATGTCGTGCCCGGAGGCCATGGACTCCTCGTATTCCGGCCGCCAGACCATCGAGCTCCTCGTCATGCCCAGGGGGTCGAGGACGTACTTCTGCATGATTTTGTCGAGCGTTTCGCCCTTCAGCTTGCAGACGGCGAGCGACAGCAGCTCATAGCCGTCCGCGGAGTATTTCCACTGCGTCCCGGGTTCGAAGAAGATGGGAAAGACGCGCTCCCGCTCGCCGTGGGGCAGCCCCCCGGAATGGCTGAGGACGTGGCGGGCGGTGATCTTCTCGAACCACTCCCGCTTGAACCCCTCGGCCTCCAGGGAATGGCCCAGGCCCGCCTCGATCTCCTGGGGCGTGAAGTGCGTGTGGAGCGGCTTGTCCAGGTCGATGAGCCCCTCGTCCACCAGCTTCATCACGGCGTAGGCGAAGAAGGGCTTGGTCAGCGAGGCGGCCTCGAAGATCGTCTCGTCCGTGACCTGCCCGCCGCTCGCCGCGTTCTTGATCCCGAAGCTCCGCTGCCAGACGACCTTCCCCTCGCGGACCAGGGCGGCCTGCAGCCCCGGGATCCTGCCCTTGGCCATCAGGCCCGGGATGCCGGCCTCCAGGCCGGCGGTCACGGCCTCGAGGCTTTTATCGAGGAGGAGGGGAGGGGTTTCGACGCCGCCGCCCGCTCTTTCAGAGAAGGCGGGGAGCTGAAGGAGGGACAACACCGCAAGGCATGAAATCAGCGCTTTTTTCATGAAGGGACTCCTGTTCGATGTGAGGATCTTCATCATTGTATTACGCAAGAGCCTCAAAAAAGGATGCCCGCCCATACCCACGCCCGCTCTCGACGCTCAAAAGACGGGGTCGCGTCTACACTTTCCACTTTTTTGAGCAGGCCGTACCAATTCCATTGCAC
>VGJG01000408.1 GCA_016867615.1 Candidatus Aminicenantota bacterium
AAAAAGTAGAAAAGCCTGGGCCAACGAGCGTTTTGTTCGTGTTTTCATCCTTCCCTCCGTTCAGACCCGGACATCGGCTCTCGGGCCATTATCTATACCCGCGGGAAAGACAAGTCAACCCGCAGACGCCTGTCGAACACACTTCTTTGTTCCTCCCTCCGCCTCGCGAACTGCGGTCCCGGGCGTTCCGCGCGCGGGCGGGAGCGGACCGCCCCCGAAGCTGAGCGGCGTCGCCGTCCGGGAGGGAGCGCCGGGCCGTTTCCCGCCCCCTTGGAATTGGCTTCCTCCCGGTTTCGGGTTAGAATACGGACCATCACGCCCATGAGGTACCGGACTCCATGAAAAAAACCATCGCCCCGGCCCTGGCGCTTCTCATTCTCCTGGCGGCGTCCCCGGCCGCTCCGGGACAAGACCCGCAGCGCAGGCTGACCGACGACCCGCGTGTCGCCGCCGCCCTGGAGGTCATGAAGGTCTGGCTCGAGGCCCAGCAGGCCTACGACCGGATTCCGGGCCTTTCCGCGGCCGTCGTCCACGACCAGGAGGTTCTGTGGGCCGGAGGGTTCGGCTTCGCCGACCTTGAGCGCCGCACGCCCGCCGCGCCGGGGACGATCTACAGCATCTGCTCGATCTCGAAGCTCTTCACCTCCATCGCCGTCCTCCAGCTGCGCGACGCGGGCCGGCTCCGCCTGGACGACCCCGTAGACAGGCACCTCCCCTGGTTCACGATCAAGAGGACGGCCCCCCAAGGTCCCGAGATCACGATCGAGGGGCTGCTCACCCATTCATCGGGCCTGCCCCGGGAGTCCGACCACCCGTACTGGACCGGTCCCGACTTCGCCTTCCCGACCCGGGAGGAGATCATCGAGCGGCTCTCGGGCCAAGAAACGCTCTATCCGGCGGCGACGCATTTTCAGTACTCCAACCTGGGCCTGAGCCTGGCGGGAGAAGTCGTGGCCGCCGCATCCGGCATGCCGTACGCCGAGTACATTAAGAAAAACATCCTCGAGCCGCTGGGCCTGTCGAGCACGACGCCCGACATGCCCGAGACCGAGCGCGGCGGCCGTCTGGCCACGGGCTACGGAGCGGTCAAACGCAACGGCGCCCGGGAGCCCATGCCGTTTTTCAAAACGAACGGCGTCTCGCCCGCCGCCGGGTTCGCCTCGACGGCCGACGACCTGGCCCGGTTCGCATCCTGGCAGCTGCGTCTCATCACCCGCGGCGGGGAGGAAGTCCTGCGGGCCAACACCCTGCGGGAGATGCATCGCATACACTGGATCGAGCCCGATTTCGAGACGAGCACCGGGCTGGGTTTCAGCGTCTGGCGCTCGGACGGGAAGCTCTTTGTCGGCCACGGCGGATCCTGCCCGGGCTTCCGCACTCATCTCCTGCTCCGGCCGGAGGAGCGGCTGGCCGCGGCCTTTCTGGCCAACGCTCAGGGCGTGAATTCAGGGCAGTACGCCCAACGCCTGTACGACTTCGTCGCCGCCGCCGTCAAGGATGCGGTCAAGAATCCCTCGGCCGCCAAACCGCCCGACCCGGTGCTGAAAAAATACGCCGGCGCCTACGAAACATCCTTCGGCGGCGAAATGGCCGTCGTGGTCTGGGAGGGCGACCTGGCCATGCTCCCGCTCCCGACCATGGACCCGCTTCGGTCCCTGGTCAAGCTCCGCCGTATCGCAGAGCATACCTTCCGCCGCGTGCGCAAGGACGAGGAGCTCGGCGAGGAGGTTGTCTTCGAGATGGCCCCCGACGGACGGCCGTTCCGGATCAAGTGGCACCAGAACCACTACCCGCGGCGGAAGTAAAATGGACGGAAACAATACGGACAAGCAGCGGCGGCGGGCGGCGGCGGGCGGCGGAGCGAAGGTCAAGGCGGCGCTCGCCGTCCTTATGGGCCTCCTGGCGGGCGCGGGAGGGCACACGTTCTTCTACGCCCGGGGATGGTCCTACTTCTCCGACGACCCCCGCGCCTGCGTGAACTGCCACATCATGCGCGAACACCACGAGGGCTGGAACAAATCCGGCCACCGCGCCGCGGCCACGTGCAACGACTGTCATGTCCCCCGGGGCTTCCCGGCCAAATGGTGGGGCAAGGCCCTGAACGGCTACCACCATTCCCGGGCCTTCACCCTCGGGGATTTTCCCGAGCCGATCCGGATCAAGCCCGGAAACGCCGCCGTGCTGGCCTCCAACTGCCTGCGCTGCCACGGGGACCAGGTCCGAGAGATCACCGGGAGCCGGCCGGAGGCCGGGAGCCCGCCGGACTGTGTCCGGTGCCATGCCGACGTCGGCCACGGTCCGTCACCCTAGGGAGAAATCCGCCATGAAAAACCTGCG
>VGJG01000409.1 GCA_016867615.1 Candidatus Aminicenantota bacterium
TCGTCCGAGGCTTTTCTCAAGGCCTGGTCCACCCAGTCCCAGATGCAGGCGCCGATGATGCGCGGGGACGACTCCACGATCTCCCAGTACTCATTGAGGTTGCCGCAGGCGTTGCCCATGGCGTGGGCGTATTCGCAGATGAAATAGGCCCGGTCGGGATTTTCTCCGGCGATTTTGCGGAGCGCGTCGACCGAGGGGTACATGACGCTGTCCATATCGGCGACCTCGTTCATCCGCTCATAGTGGATGGGACGGGTCGGGTCGAGCTCCCGGACGAGGGCGGCCGCGGCCCTGAAGTTTTCCCCCGGACCGGCTTCGTTGCCCAGCGACCAGATGATGACCGAGGCGTGGTTCTTGTCGCGCTCCACCATGCGCCGCACGCGGTCGAGGTGGGCGGCCTTCCATTCCGGGGCGTGGCCCAGAGATTTCGCGCCGTAGCCCATGCCGTGGGACTCGATGTTGGCTTCGTCGATGAGATACATCCCGTAGCGGTCGCAGAGCTCGTACCACAGGGGGTCGTTGGGATAGTGGCTGGTGCGGACGGTGTTGATGTTGTGCCGCTTCATGAGCTCGATGTCCTGGACCATCCGCTCCGCGGAGAGCGTCCGGCCGTGGTCGGGGTCGTGCTCGTGGCGGTTGACGCCCCGGAGCTTGACCGGGACGCCGTTAATCAGGAGACGCCCTTCTTTGAGCTCGACTTCCCGGAAGCCGAAGTCGCAGGCGCGCGCGTCCAGGGTGCGCCCCGCGCCGTCCTCGAGGACGAGCGCCAGGCGGTACAGGGCGGGCGTCTCGGCCGTCCATTTCAGGGGGTTGCGGACGCGGGCCTCGAGGTCGAACACGGCCTCTTCGCCCGGCGGGACGGGCCCCAAGGGCGAGGCGGGCAGGGCGCGGCCGCCGAGGGGGCGGCCGGCAGGAGTCCGCGACGCGGGATCCCCGGAAATCGCCTGCGTCTGGAGTCGGACCGGCCGTCCATCCGGATCGAAGAGATGCGTTTTCAGGACAAGGAGGGGAGAGGTCTCTCGGGACGAGTTCTTGACGCGCAGCGTGAGGCGGAGGTCCGCGCTCCGATAGCCCGCGTCGAGGTCGCATCGGACGAAGAAATCGCGAAGACACACGCCGGGCTCGGCCGTGAGAAAGACATCCCGGAAGATCCCTCCGAAGCGGAACATGTCCTGATCCTCGAGGTAGCTCCCGTCCGACCAGCGGTAGGCCTCCACGGCCAGGAGGTTTTCGCCGGCTCGGAGAAAGGGCGTGATGTCGAATTCCGCCGGGGTTTTGCTTTCCTGGCTGTAGCCGACGTGGGCGCCGTTGACCCAGAGATAGAAGGCCGAATAGACGCCGCCGAAATGGATGAAGACCCGGCGGCCTTCCCATTCGGCCGGAACCTCGAACTCCGTCCTGTAGGAGCCGACGGGATTGTACTCGTGGGGGATGCGGGGCGGGTCGGCGGGGAAGGGGTAGGCGACGTTGGTGTAAATGGGGATGCCGTAGCCGCGCGTCTCCCAGCAGGAGGGGACGGGGATGCTGTCCCATCCGGAATCGTCGAAGTCGGGGCGGTAGAAATCTTCCGGCCGGTCGGCGGGGCGACCGACCCAGTGGAATTTCCAGTCGCCGTTGAGGAGCAGGACATAGGGCGTGCGGTCCCGGCCGCCGGCCAGGGCGCTCGGCAGGTCGGGATAGGGGAGGGACGTGGCGCGGGGCGGCTCCTTGTTGATGCCGAACACCAGGGGATTTTCCCAGTCCGGCGGATCCTCTCCGGCGTTCAGGGAGAGAAGGACGGCCGCAGAACAAAAAGCGACGATTTTGAAGAATCGGGAGAAGGCGGGCATGGGGACCTCCGGCATGGCGCTGTGCTTTGCTTATATCGCAGCCGGGAGGAAATGGTCAATAAGCCCGCAAAGCTTCAAAAGAATCGGTGGAATTCTTCGTCTGCTGATTTCAGCCTTGCCGTTGACTTTTGCGTGGGGCTTGAGGAATGGGCTTCTGATAAACGTCGCTTCGGTGGTCGATTCTCAGAATCAGAATTTCCTCGTATTCAATCTCCCCCTCTTGTCAAGGCTCTTCTGCGAAATCGGTGCCTGCATAAGGATCGGACGAAGCAGGAATCGAAGAATTCTCGCGCAAAGCCGAATCGAAAAATGAATCGAAAAAAGGGAGTAAAAAAGGGACAGCTTGCCTATTTACCCAATTTCCGCCTTTTTCGCATTTTTCGAGCGGTGCTGTTTTCATCATATCCTTTACTTTTAAGGAGAGATGGCATAAATAACAAGCGTTTTGGAACGCATGAGTCCCGAACGGAAGGCGGAATCAGCCGGCGGGCGGCCGTCG
>VGJG01000410.1 GCA_016867615.1 Candidatus Aminicenantota bacterium
CGGGGAAACGCCCTGCTTCTCCGCCACGGCGATGTACATGGCCCACAGGACGGCCGCCGGGGCGTTGATGGTCATGGAGGTCGTGATGCGCTCCAGGGGGATGCCGTCGAAGAGGATCTCCATGTCGGCCAGGGAGTCGACGGCCACGCCGCACTTGCCGACCTCTCCCCGCGCCAGGGGATGGTCGGAGTCGATGCCCATGAGCGTCGGCAGATGGAAGGCGACGCTCAGCCCCGTCTGGCCGTGGGCCAGGAGGTATTTGTAGCGCCGGTTCGTGTCCTCGGGCGTGCCGAAACCCGAGAACTGCCGCATCGTCCACGGCCTTCCGTGGTACATCGTCGGCTGGATGCCGCGGACGTAGGGAGGCTGCCCGGGAAACCCCAGGTCCCTCAGGTATTCCCATCCCGCGAGGTCCAAGGGCGTGTAGAGCTCTTTGAGGCGCCGGCCGGAAACGGTGGTCAGCTCCGGCCCCGGAGAACAGGAGGCCCGGGCGGGATCATAGGAGGCTTCCTTCCAGCTGCGGTATGCGGTTTTCAGCTTTCCATCCGCGTTTTCTTTATCGGGCAATCCTGTCCTCCTCGAGATGCGTCCGCTCCTCCGGGGAGCGGTTTCCTGCGGACGTCCGCGCTTCAGGCCTCGCCCCGGACGACGAACACGAGGTCATGTTCCCGGACGGGATACTTGACCTTCAGTCCGGCGGAGGCGCCCAGGACCGCCTCCGCGACGGACTGGTGCTCCTGCTGGAGCGAGTCCACCTGTTGATGGAAATCCGTGGTGTGACCCTTGATGTGGATGGTGTCCCCCACCCTGAGGCGCCCGGCCGTGACCTCGATCACGGCCACGCTGATCTTGGAAAAATAATGGCTGATGCGTCCGACTTCTTCTTCCATGATCCCTCCGATTCATATCCCCTCGTGTCCTCACCTTAGCAAAATAATGCGCCCCTGACAAGAAGGAACCCGTCCTGTTCTCCCGGCGTTCCGGCCCTCTCCCCGCCTTCCCCCGGGCGCCGAATGATCGACGCCCGAGCGGATCGAGCCGGCCGGCCGGCGCCGGCCGTCAGCCGCAGAGGACCGAGCCGCCGTTGACGCTCAGGATGGCGCCGGTGATGTGCCGGGCCAGGTCCGAGGCGAGGAAGAGGATCGGGCCGGCGATGTCCTCGGCGGGGGGGATCCGCCCCAGGGGGATCGTCTCCCGGATGCGCCGCTTGAACTCCGGGTCGCTGAAGACCTCAGCGCTCATGTCCGTGTCCACCCAGCCGGGCGCCACGGCGTTGACCCGGATGCCGTGGGGGGCGAGCTCCGCGGCCAGGGATTTGGTCAGGGCGTTCAGGGCTCCCTTGGTCGCAGCGTAGTGGGAATGGAACGCTTCCCCCCGGATGGCGGCCGTGGAAGAGACGTTGACGATCGACCCGCCGCCCCCGGAGATCATCCCCGGCACCGCGGCGTTGGTCACATAATACACACCGTCCAGGTTGATCCGCACAGTCTCCGACCAGACCGCTTCGCTCATCTCTCCCATCCGGCCGTAGGTCCAGATGCCGTGGTTGTTGATCAAGATGTCCAGAGCCGGAAATTCACGGAAGAAACGCTCCATGAGGCTCTCGGCTTCCCGGGGATGCGCCAGGTCGGCCCGGACGGCCAGGCTTTTTCGTCCCAGCTTTTCGATCTCCTTCCGCACTTCCCGAGCGGCGTCCTCCCGGGTCGCATAGCTGAAGGCCACATCGGCTCCCGCGCGGGCGAAGAGGAGGGCCGTGGCGCGGCCGATGCCCCGCGACCCGCCGGTGATGAGCGCCGTCCGTCCCTTGAGCGAAATCATGCTCTCCTCCTTGGCGTCGAAGCGCGCCGGCCGCCGCCCCGGGGATGTTCCTCTCCCGCTCTGCGGAGGGCCCGGCCGGCCGCGCCGGGCGATTTCAGTCGGCGTAGCTGAGAGAGAAATCCTTCATCTCGTCGAAAGAGAGAAAGCGGTGGATCTCGGCGTCGAAGGGCGCGACCTTGTCCTTCATCACGGCGAAGTACTCCTCCACCGAGGGCAATTGCCCCTTGAGGGCGGCGGCGGCGCCCAGGACGGCCGAGCCCAGGTAGACGCGTGCGCCGTCGCCCATCCGGTCGTCGAAGTTCCTGGTCGATGTCGAGAAGATGGTCGCGCCGGGCTGAACGCGCGCCTGGTTGCCCATGCACAGCGAGCAGCCGGGGATCTCGGTCCGCGCCCCGACCTGGGAGAAGAGGGAATAATACCCCTCCTTCTTGAGCACGATCTCGTCCATCTTCGTCGGCGGGGTGATCCAGATCCTGGTCTTGGGATAAGGGGCCTTGTCGAAGATCC
>VGJG01000411.1 GCA_016867615.1 Candidatus Aminicenantota bacterium
TGGCCCGCCTGGCCGCGGCCGTGGCCAACGAGGGAGGGATCGGCACCATCGCCGCCGTCGGATTGGGCGATATCGAGGCGTCTAAGACCGATTTCGAAAACGTCTCCCGCAACGCGTTGATCCATGAGATCCGGCGGGCCAAGAGCATGACCGACGGGCCTCTGGCCATCAACATCCTCGGGGTGCTGAGCAACGCCCGGGACCTGATCCAGACATCGGTCCGGGAGGGGATCAAGATCATCGTTTCGGGCGCTTCGTTGCCCCTCAAGCTGCCCGAGATGGTCGACGACGCGACGGTCAAGCTCCTGCCCATCATCAGCTCCGGCCGGGCCGCGGACCTCGTTCTCAGGACGTGGGACAAACGCTATGCGAGAACGGCCGACGCAATCATTCTCGAAGGGCCCCTGGCGGGAGGGCATCTGGGATTCTCGTTCGAACAGCTGCGGGAGCCCGAGAAGCACTCCCTGTCCATCCTCCTCCCGGAAGTCCTCGCGGCGGTTAAGCCGTTCGAGGAGAAGCACGGACGGAAGATTCCGGTGATCGCGGGGGGCGGCGTTTTCACCGGGGCGGACATCGCCCGGCTGCTTCAGGCGGGCGCCGCGGGCGTCCAGATGGCCACGCGTTTCGTCTGCACCGAGGAGTGCGAGGTCGCCCCGGAGTTTAAGCAGGCGTATCTCGATTCCAAAGAAGACGACATCGTCATCATCAATAGCCCGGTCGGGCTTCCGGGACGAGCCATCCGCAACCAATTCCTGCGGAACCTCGAAAACGACACTCTGGACCGGCTCAGGTGCCCCTACCGCTGCCTGACGACGTGCAACGTCGCCGAAGCCCGCTACTGCATCGCCCAAGCTCTGGCCAACGCCTATCAGGGAGACATGGACGGCGGCTTGGTGTTCTGCGGGCAAAATGCCTACCGGGTGAACAAGATCGTCTCCGTCAAGGAGCTGATCGCCGAGCTCCGGGGGGAGGTCGAAGCGTTCTGAGTACGCGCCTCCCTCCGCTTCCGCCCTAGGCCTGGGGCGCGTCCGGAAGCGGCCAGTTTCCCCATCCTGACCTCGTCAACGAGGATATTTCTGCCCGCGGGCGATGTCGAGCGCAGCGGCGGTCGCCGATAGACGGGCCGTACGCCCCGTCATGTCGCTATCGGTCGCCGCGAGGCGATCATCCGTACGCACTTCGCCCTTCAGCTTAGCATTCAAGGAACAGATTCGCTGCATGCTTGCGTCCGGGAATATCGCGGTTTCGTGACCGGAATGTCTTGACGTTAAAGCGACATAACGTTATATTGTCTTTCGGAGGAGGTCCATGAGCGACGCCAAAAAAAGAGTGACCATCTATTTGAAACCAGAGTACCATCGGGCGCTCCGCGTCAAGGCGGCCGAGACGGAATACTCCGTTTCCGCTCTGGTGAATGCGGCCGTAAACCAGGCGCTTTTCGAAGACGCCGTCGACCTCGATGCCTTCGAAAAACGGGCCAGGGAACCGTTTATCGCCTTTGAAGATGTGGTGAAGACCCTCAAGCGCGATGGGAAAATATGAAGTCCTGATCAAGAGGTCGGCGGCCAACGAACTCAGCGGGATCCCGAAAAGGAACCTTCGCCGGATTGTCGAGCGGATCCGTTCGCTCAGTGACGAACCGAGGCCCCACGGCTGCCAGAAGCTTTCCGCCCAGGAACGATACAGGATCCGGCAGGGCGATTACCGGATTGTCTATTCGATCGATGACGCCGCCAAGACCATCGAGGTATTCAAGATCGGCCACCGCAGCGAAATCTACAAAAAAGAGTATTAAAGGTGATTGTTGCGCCCTTTTTTATGATATAGCTCGGCCCGTCTCCATTTTCCGTTTTAAAGGGCCGCCAGGCGCTTGCGGGCGTCGGCGGGCTCGGTGAAGGATTTGTCGGCGTCCTTGAAGAGTTCAAGAAACCTACGGTATTCGGCGGCGGCGCCCTGCTTGTCCCCTTTTTCCTCGAGGACCCGGCCAAGACGATAGTGGTAGACAGGGTGGATGAGATAGCGATATTGATTTGCCGGATCGACGGTCATGAGCTTCCGGTACTCGGCCGCGGCTTTGTCGAGGTCACCGGCCTTCCAGTAGGCTCGGGCCAGGATGTCTTTAAGCAAGGGGACGTTGTATGAGGCGATTTGGGCTGTGTTCATGCCCGGAAAATCCAACAGTTGCATTTTCCGGGCGGCGGCCACGGCCGCCTGAGAAGACCCCCCGGCCAGAGCGATCTCCGCCTCCAGAAGCTGGGACCAAAAAATTGTCCTTGGCATATTTGCTGAGTCGAGGTTTTTATCAAAATAAGTCCTC
>VGJG01000412.1 GCA_016867615.1 Candidatus Aminicenantota bacterium
TCTTCATCTCCCTCTTCTCCCTGCGGCAGCCCCCTCACCCCGACCCTCTCCCCTCAGGGAGAGGGAATTTCTCTACCTCTTTCCCCTTCGCATTTTATTTCACCTGGAGACATTCGCTTCCGGCTCGCCCGCCTTGGCTTTCCTCTTTGCATCTTAACTCTTTGCATTGTGCCTCGTTGCATGAAGAAACTCTGTTCCTTAGCACAGGTTGAAAGCTTTATTCCTTAAAGAAGGAGCGGATCTGAGCGGCCAGGCCGTCTGCATCCAGGCCGTAGAGCTTCTTGATTTCCTCCGCCTTCCCGAGCGGGTAAATCTCGAGCGGAAGGCCGATGCTCAGGAAGCGGACGCCGAACCTTTTTTCCCGGTCTAAAAGCTCCCTGACCGCGCTCCCGAACCCGCCCGCGACAACGCCCTCCTCGGCGGTGATGATGGTGCGGCCGTCCTCCGCAAACCGGAGGACCATCTCCTCGTCCAGGGGCTTGACAAACCGGGCGTTGACTACGGCCAGGCGGATTCCTTCCTTTTCTAACTTCTCCGCCGCCCGCAGGGCCGGATAGACCATACTGCCGATGGCCAGGAGCAAATCCTTCCCCTCCTTGAGGAGCTCGCTGCGGCCGGGCGGGATGTCCTCGAGCTCTCCACCGATCGGCACGCCCACTCCCTTCCCCTTGGGGAAACGGATGGACGCCGGGTGGCCGTAGGTCAGGGCTGACTTCAGCATCCTCCGCATCTCCTGCTCGTCCTTGGGCGCCATGGCGATGAGATGCGGCATGTGGCGAAGGTAGGCAAGGTCGTTAATCCCCTGATGGGTCGGCCCGTCGTCGGAGACGATGCCGGCCCGGTCCAGGGCGAACACCACCGGCAGGTCCATCAACGCGACATCGTGGTAGAGCTGGTCGTAGGCGCGCTGGAGGAACGTGGAGTAAATGGCGACCACCGGCTTGAACCCGCTCAGGGCGAGCCCCGCGGCGAAATTGACGGCGTGCTGCTCGGCAATGCCGACGTCGTAGAACCGGTCCGGGAATTCCCGGGCAAAAGGGCTGAGGCCCGTGCCTTCGGGCATGGCTGCCGTGATGGCGATAATCCGGGGGTCGCTCTTCGCCAGCTCGACCATGGTCCGGCCAAAGACATCGGAATAGGTAGGCGACGTGGCGTTCGTCAGCGGCTCTCCCGTGGCCCGGTTAAAAGGCGCTGCGCCATGGAACCTCTCGGGATTATTCTGGGCCGGCGCGTAGCCGCGGCCCTTCTGGGTGACGCAGTGGATGAGGACAGGGCCGTCGTAATCCCTGGCCTCTTCGAAGACCTCGATGAGAGAAGGCAGGCTGTGGCCCTGGACCGGTCCGATGTACCGGATGCCGAGCTCCTCGAAAACCAGGCCGGGAAAGAAAGTCTTCTTCACCGTGTCCTCGACCGCCCGGCCGACCTTGATCATCGGCCAGCCCACGGCAGGGATGGACTTGAGAAAGGACTTGGCATGGTCCTTGATGCGCAGGTAGTGCTGCCCGGAGACGAGGTAGGTGAGGTATTTGGAGAGGGCGCCGACGTTCGGCGAGATGGACATCTCGTTGTAGTTGAGGACGATGACGATCTTCTCGCGGAGGTGACCGATCTGGTTGAGTGCCTCCCAGGCGACGCCTCCGGTGAGGCTGCCGTCCCCCACGACCGCGACGACCCGGAAGCTCTCCCCGCGCTTGTCGCGGGCGACAGCCATGCCCAGGGCAGCCGAAAGCGCCGTCGAGGCGTGGCCCGTGTTGTAGACGTCGTGCTCGCTTTCCTGCCTGTCGGGAAAGCCAAGCAGCCCTCCGCGTTGCCGCAGCCCGGGAAAACACGCCTTTCGCCCCGTCAAAATCTTGTGGGTGTAGCATTGATGCCCGACGTCCCAGATGATCTTGTCCCGGGGCGAATCGAAAACACAGTGGAGGGCGATCGAAAGCTCCACCACCCCCAGGTTGGAGGCCAGGTGGCCGCCGTTTTTAGAGACGACGTCCACGATCAAGGATCGGATTTCGCGCGCCAGCCGGGGAAGTTCTTCGGCGGGAATCCTTTTCAGGTCCTGAGGAGAATCGACGGCGTCCAGGAGTTTACCCATGGAAGGCCTCCGCTTTCAAATCGAGCAGGGAAAGGGCGAGATAGCGAAGCTCTTCCGCCCGGAGCGATGCCTTGTCGAGGCAAGCGACGGCCCGGTGGACGAATTCCTTTAGCTTCTTTCGGGCCTTGTCCATCCCGAAAAAAGCCACGGCGTCAGGCCGTTGCGGCCCCTTTTGCACGCCCTCCCTGGAGGAATCCAGGATGTCGTCGCGCACCTGGAAGGCC
>VGJG01000413.1 GCA_016867615.1 Candidatus Aminicenantota bacterium
AAGAATCGATGTTCGCCGAGGACCTGGAGCTCTACAGGCACTTCGACGCCGAGGGGAAGAAGATCACGGGCTACCCCTACGCCGGCGACGTCTATTGGGACTTCGCCAACCTCGGCCGCGGGGAGTGGAGGCGGATGATGGGCGGCGAGGAGGACGAGGACCAGGGGCCGACGGGCCGGCCGCTCTTCGGCCACTCGCCCGACTTCGGCTATTTCTATTACGGCGCGATCTGGTACGGGGACGAGCTGTGGAGCGGCGGCCGGGTCAAGGACTACGACGGCGACGGCCGCATCACCCCCCTCGAGGTCCTGCGCTGGAACGACGAGGCGCTGGGCGGCCGGGGATTCAAGGACTGGACGAAATACGACCACCCGCAGCTCGGCGAGGTCGAGATCGGCGGCACCAACCCCAAGTTCTTCAGCCAGAACCCGCCGGTCGAGGTCCTGGAGGAATGGGCGCGCAACCAGGCGATGTTCAACCTGCTCCTGGCCAGGTCCCTGCCGCGGGTGAAAGTCCTTTCGGCCGAGGCGAGGCCGGTGAAGAAGAGCCCGGGCGTCTTCGAGCTCGCCTGCGTCGTGACCAACGAAGGATTTCTGCCGACGGCCTTGCGCATGGCCGAGCGGGTGAAAATCGTGCGGCCGGACCGGGTCGAGGTCAGGCTTCCGGCGGGCGCGACACTGGAGAAGGGATTCCGGGCGCGGGTCGAGATCGGACGGCTGAAGGGAGGGGAGAAGAAAGAGGTGCGCTGGCGGTTCAGGCTGGCGGCCGCGGCCGCGAAGCCGGAGCGGAGCGCGGAGGGCGGCGCGGCGGAGCCGGGGCGGGCGAAGCCGGCCGACCCCGCCGAGGCCGAAGTGACGATCCTCTCCACCCGCGGCGGCGTGGACAGGAAAACGGTGACGATATCTCGGTGACCGATATATCGGTGACAGCGACAGCCGTTGCCCGTCGTGGGTTCTCGCTGCTTATTGGTGACAGACATGGAAATCGGCGATTTAAGTCTGGCAATATCATGACTGTCAAATATTTCAGGATGCGTTCGGCGCTTCTACGGCGGTTCCGCACGTTTTTCGATATGCCCGTCATAATCCCGCCGGGGTCCGCGTAGAATGAAAGGACTGACCCGCGCCCTGCTCATCGCCGCCGGGACGTTCTTTGTCGGCCTGGGAGTTCTGGGCATGTTCCTGCCCGTCTTGCCTACCACCCCCTTCCTGCTCCTCGCCGCCTGGTGTTTCGCCCGCAGCTCGAAGCGGTTTTACGACCGGCTGTTGAACAACCGCCTGAGCGGGCCGTACATCAGGAATTACCGCGACGGCGTTGGCATTTCGCGCCGGCGGAAAGCGCTCAGCCTGGCCATGCTGTGGCTGACGATCGGGGCCTCGGCGCTGTTCTTCGTGACGCCCTGGTGGGGCAAGGCCGCGCTTTTCGCCGTAGCCGCCGGGGTGACCGTTCACCTGCTCATGATGAAAACGTTCAAGGCAAGGCCGACGGAAGCGGCGGCGCGCCAGGGGCGCGGAGCGGAAGGACCGCCGAGCGAAGGCGGACTTTGAGCGAAGTCGGGCGACATGAAAATCGATTCTCTAAGGAGCAAGAATGAAAGCCGTCGTCGTGTATGAATCTCTCTGGGGCAACACGGCCGCCGTGGCCGGGGCGATCGCCGAGGGTCTCGGGTCCGGCGCCCGGGCGCTCTCGACCGCCGAAGCGACTCCCGAGGCCGTTGCCGGCGCGGAGCTCATCGTGGCCGGCTCGCCCGTCATGGCCTTCAGCCTGCCCACGGAAATGATGCGCAAGGGGATGGCCGAAGATTCCGGCAAGGCGCCGCGGCCGCCCGACCTGTCGCATCCCTCGATGCGCGCCTGGCTTGCCTCTCTGCCCCCGGGCGCGGGCCGCGGCCGCGCGGCGGCCTTCGAGACGCGGTTCCGGTGGTCTCCAGGCGGCGCGACCGGTGCGATCCTCCGCCGGCTCAGGCGCGCGGGCTATGCGTCCCTGGGGAGAAAGAAATTCATCATCAAGGGCTCCTACGGGCCGATGCGCGACGGCGAGTTCGACCGCGCGCGGCGGTGGGGGGAAGAGCTCGCCCGGGCGGCCGGGGGGGAAATAAAGGAAGGATGAGAGGAGGGTTTCATGGGCATCATCGCCGAGTTCAAGAAGTTCTCGATCCGGGGCAACGTCATCGACATGGCCGTGGGCATCATCATCGGCGGGGCGTTCGGCAAGATCGTCTCCTCGCTGGTCAACGACGTCATCATGCCGCCCATCGGCATGCTCCTCGGCCGGGTCGACTTCTCCCGGCTGGCGGTCACCA
>VGJG01000414.1 GCA_016867615.1 Candidatus Aminicenantota bacterium
TCGACCGTCTCGCCGCTGCGGGCGTCGCGGATGCGGCGTCGGCCCAGGACGCGGTCCACGGCGACCTCCCGCCCCCCGACCCTCACGGCGCGCGGCGTCTCGCAGCCTCTGGCTCCGGCGTAGAACATGACTTCGCACGGCCGATTCTTCCCGAGCTTCATGTTCCAGGCTCCGTCATCAATCTAGCATGAAATGCCCCCCGGACGCTCCCCCGAGCGTCGCCTTTCACCGCGGCCTCTGGGACTGGTTCGGCCGCTCTCTTCGGTCGAGCGCCGAGTCGGCCGCCCGCCGGTCTTCTCGTCCCTGACCCTCCGGCGGCCGGTTCAAGGCCCGCTCTCTCCTTGACACTTCCCAGACCGCGTTTTATTGTTGAACCCTGACGGCTTCAGGCGGCCCCGAAAGAGAACCGCTTTTCGGACGGGCCGCGTGGCAGGCGTACAAAAAAGACACGAGGATAGAGAGGAACGGGATGGACATTTTCGACAAATGCCGGACGACGGGAGGCTATTTCGGCGAGTTCCGGGCCCGGGGCGACCATTTCTTCAGCCGGCCCATACTCGACCCGCACCCGGGCCGGGTCATGACCTTCATGGGCCGCCCGGTCGTCCAGTGGTCGATCAACAACTACCTCGGCCTGGCCGGTAACGAGGAGGTCAAGCGGGTCGCCCTGGAGGCGGTGAACGCCTACGGGACGGGCGCCCCCATGGGATCGCGGATGATGACCGGCAACACCGAGCGGCACATCGCCCTGGAAAAGGCCCTGGCAGATTATTGCGGCAAGGAGTCCGCCCTCCTGTTCAACTACGGCTACCTGGGCGTCGTGGGGACGATCTCCGCCCTGACGGACGAGAACGACACGATCCTCATCGACAAGCAGTCCCACGCCTCGATGATCGACGGCACGCTGCTCTCCCGGGGGAAATTCCGCATCTTCAAGCACAACGACATGAACAGCCTGGAGAGCCATCTCAAGCACGTCAACCGCACCCGGAAGGGGGGCGTGCTCATCGTCACCGAGGGGGTCTTCGGCATGATCGGCGAGCTGGCCGACCTGCCGGGGATCTGCGCCCTTAAGGAACAATACGACGCCCGTCTCTATCTCGACGACGCCCACGGCTTCGGGGTCATGGGAGGGGAGGGACGCGGCACGGGAACTCACTTCGACCTCCAGGACAAGGTCGACGTTTACTTCGGGACGTTCGCCAAGGCCTTCGCCGCCATCGGCGGCGTCTCGGCCTCGTCCAGGGAGGTCTGCGAGTGGGTGCTGTACAACGCCCGGTCGCAGGTCTTCGCCAAGAGCCTGCCCATGGTCTATGTCGAGGTCCTTCTCAAAACGCTCGAGCTCATCCGCAGCGACACGGAACGGCGGGCGCGGATGTGGGAGGTGTCGGCCAAGCTGAAGAACGGCCTGCGCGAACTCGGCTACAACGTGGGAGACGTCCCCTCGCCCATCACCGCCGTCTACGTCCCCGTGGGAGACGTCCGGCTGGGCATGCAGATCATCGCCAGGATGAGGGAGCTCGGCGTGTTCATCACCGGCGTCATCTATCCCGTCGTCCCCAAGGGGATCGTGCTCTTCCGCATGATCCCCACGGCCGCCCATACCGACGAGGACGTGGGGGCGACGCTCGACGCCTACCGCGTCGTCCGCGACGAGCTCAAGCTCAACCGGGGCGCGGGAGCGTAGGGGGCGAACCGCCCGTCCGGCAAGCGGACGGCGCGCCCTCTCTCCGGAGGTTTCATGCGCGAGATTCGGCCGGCCGGCAAGGCCCTGGTCACGGGCGCCTCCCGAGGAATCGGCCTGGCCGTCGCCCGGGCGCTGAAGAAGGCGGGGCACGCCGTGACTGGAACCTCCCGGATTCCGGAGCGGTACGGCGGGAACGTCGAGGACATCCCTCTTCTCGCTCTCGACCTGGGCGACGATTCCTCGATCCGGGAATGCGCCCGGAAAGTCGGGGACGTCGATATCCTGGTCAACAACGCTGGCCGGAGCCGCGTCGGGCCGGCGGAGGAAATCCCCCTCGGGGACTTCGTGGAGGATTTCCGGGTCAACGTCTTCGGGACGGTCCTGCTGACTCAGCGCCTCCTTCCCCGGATGCGGGAAAAGGGCGGAGGCTTCATCATCAATATCGGCTCATTGGCGGCCGAATTCCCCGTGCCCTTCCAGTCGAGCTACGCGGCCTCGAAATCCGCGCTGTCGGCCTTCACCCGGTCTCTGAGGAGCGAGGTCGGGAGATACGGGGTCAAGGTCGTCCTGGTCGAGCCGTATCACATCCTGACTCCGATCGAG
>VGJG01000415.1 GCA_016867615.1 Candidatus Aminicenantota bacterium
TGCTGCTCATCGAGCAGCCGTTCGCGCCTTACGACCTCTGGGACCACAGCCGTCTTCAGCCCCTGCTCCGGACGCCGCTCTGCCTGGACGAGAGCATCCTCTCCCTGGACACGACCCGGGCCGCGCTGGACATGGGCGCCTGCCGCATCATCAACATCAAAGTCGGCCGCGTGGGCGGGGCCGTCGAGGCGCGGAGAATCCACGACCTCTGCCGGGAGCGAGGCGTCCCGGTGTGGTGCGGGGGGATGCTCGAATCGGGCATCGGCCGGGCGCACAACCTCCATCTGGCCTCGCTGCCGGGCTTCACCCTGCCGGCCGACTTGTCGGCCAGCCGGCGTTATTACCACCAGGACCTCATCGAGCCGGAGATCGAGCTGCGGCCCGGCGGGACGATCGCCGTGCCCACGGGGCCGGGCATCGGCGTCGACCCGGTCGAGGAGCGCATCGCCCGGGCCGCGCTGCGGCGCGAAGTGTTCAAACCCTAGTCGGCCGAGCCGGAGTCGGGTCCGAGAAACATCATTGTTTTCGATTCTCTTTCCTTTCATGAGACGGAGGCCGGCGGGTAAGTCTGGGACGGCACGACCCGAATTTTCGTGGTGCCGACCGGCTTGGTCCGGGCCGAACGGCATCATGTCCGCGCGCGCCGTGCTGAAGAAGAACTGGCCGTATCGACTACGGGCGGAACCGATTTTTCTCCGACTCGGCGACGACGCGTCGGACCCGGCGCCGAACGCTCTCCGGGCTGCGCTTGAGTCCCTCGACCGCAACCGGGCGCCGCAAGCGGTCTTGACAGCGGGGGGGCGGTTGCCTATGATTCGACATCCGAGTCATCATGCGCGACGACAGCCTCGAGAATTCTGAGGACGACTGTCGCCCCCATCATTGTTTTCGCGCCGTAACGCCCACCCCGGAGACGAAACCATGATCTTCCTGGACAATGCCGCCACGTCTTTCCCCAAGCCCGAGTCCGTCTACAAGTTCATGGACGCGTTCTTCAGACGCTCCGGTGTCAACCCCGGCCGCTCGGGCTACGACATGTGCATGGAGGCCGGAGAGCTTCTGGACAACACGCGGAAGCTGCTCTGCTCGTTCTTCAACGGCAGGGACCCGAACCGACTCTGCTTCGGCTACAACTCCACCGACGCGCTGAACCTCATCGTCTTCGGCCTGCTGGGCAGGGGCGACCACGCCGTGACCACGAACCTGGAGCACAACTCCGTCCTGCGGCCGCTCTACCACCAGGAAAAGTACGGCGGGGTCGAGGTCGACCGCGTGCCCTTCGACCGGTCCGGGTTCGTCGACCCCGGCGACATCGCCCGCCGCTTCAAGAAGAACACCCGTCTGGTGGTCGTCAACCACGGCTCGAACGTCATCGGTACGGTCCAGCCCGTCCGCGAGATCGGGCGGCTGTGCCGGGAGCGGGGCGTCCTCCTGGCCGTGGACGCCTCGCAGACGGCGGGCAAGCTGCCCATCGACGTCCGGGCCGACAACATCGACGTCCTGGCCTTCACCGGGCACAAGTCCCTGCTCGGCCCGACGGGCATCGGCGGCCTGTACGTCGGCCAGGGGGTCTCGATCCGACACACCCGGGCCGGGGGGACGGGCGTCCGCTCGGCCGAGCACCTCCACCTCGAGGAATATCCCTACCGCCTGGAGTACGGGACGCCGAACATCATGGGCGTCGCCGGCCTCAGCGCCGGCGTGAAGTGGATCCAGGACAAGGGGATGGACTCGATCGAAGCGCAGGAGATGGGTCTCACCGCCGAGCTCCGGGACGGACTGCGTGAGATCGAGGGCGTCGTCCTCTACTGCCAGGACGACCTGAAGAACCACCTCTCGGTCCTGACCTTCAACATCCTGGGGATGGAGGCCGGCGACACGGGCACCATGCTCGACGTGGACCACAACATCGCCTGCCGCACGGGACTTCACTGCGCCCCCCTGGTGCATGAGCAGCTGGGCACGGACAAGATCAAGGGCTCGGTCCGCTTCGGCATCGGGCCCTTCAACACCCGGGAGGACATCCGGGCCGCCGTCGCGGCCGTGGCGGACGTCGCCGAGACGGCGCGCAAAAGGCGCGCTTCCTCGAGAGCCGGTTCCTGAGAGAAGTTTTACGGAAGAACGGCCGTCGACCGAGCGCGCGGCGCGCCCTCAGACGCAGCCGTCGGGCTTGGGCAGGCCGGCCAGCTTGCAGGCCCCCTTGGCCGGGCCGGAGGGGAAGAGCTCGTAGACGCGCTTCAGGGTCAGCCCGGAAGCCTTGCACAGGCTGCGGACCAT
>VGJG01000416.1 GCA_016867615.1 Candidatus Aminicenantota bacterium
CCAAGCCGAGCGAGCATTTCAGCGAGTTTCCTTTGATTTTTTGGTGGGTGGAGAATACGTACAGCCGCGAGCTGTCCGTCGGCGTCGTCCCCATCAACCTCAACTTTCACTTCACTCTGCCCCTCGGCCCGGCCATGGGACTGGATCTCTTCGCCGGCCCCGGGCTCTACCTGACAAATTTTCATTTCCAGGACGAGAACAATCTCGAGGCTTATTTACTGGGAATTTTTAAATCGGACGATTTGACCTTTACCACGGATTATAAGGCCAACAGCCTGAGCTTCGGCTTTCAGGGCGGAGCGAGCTTCGAGTTCAACATGACCCCCAGCCTCTCCATTTTCCTGAGCGCCGTGTTCCGTTACCTGAACATTCCGGAGATCAAGGGCGACTGGAAATATACGACCAAGAACAACATCAGCGGCACGTCCGCGACGGTGAATGAATCTGACTTTTCTCTCTGGTATTATGAGATAAACTCCGGCGGAGTGAAATATCCCTGGATCGTGCTGGCTGAAGCCTCTCCCGCCTCCAATGCCCGATTAGCCAAAATGAACCTGATGGGCTTCAATGTTCTGGGGGGCATAAAGTTCCGATTCGGGGCAAGATAAAAACACGGGAAATAGGATCTCGGCGCTTATCGCTATCAATCTCCCCTGCCCTACGCAAGCGCCGAGTTCAATCCGGAGGCTGATGCCTTCCCGCGGCCGAGGGGGCATCGTCGACAGCCGGGGTGTAGGGGTCTTTTCAAGTCAGCCGCCCTGAACGGCCCGGTCGTTGATTCGAGCCCGAAGGCCCGGGATTCCCCCCGAAGACACGTAAGCGGAGTGAGGAGCCGGGGGAACGAGGGGCTGACGTCCGGTCGGCAAGGGATTCCTCTCTCTGGAAAACCAAATGACAAATTGGTATACTTGCCGGTCGGCCGTTCCGAAAAGAGACAACAGGATGATCCATCCGCAGGACACACGCAGGTCGCAGCTACCTCCCGGGTCCGATATCCGCCGCCGAGCGGCACGGCTTCTTGCGGCCGCGCTTCTCGCCGCCATCGCCCTGACGCCGGCCCTCGGGGCCGAGAGCGTCTACCATTACAGGCTCCTCGTCGAGCTCGAGACAACGGCCTCCCGCGCCGGCCTGTCCATCGAGTCCAATCCCGCGCTCCTCGCGGCCCGCATGACGGCGCTCTCGGGCCCCGTCTCCGGCCGGGGATGGACTCCGCGGCGCTTCTGGGTCCGCTCTTCGAGCGGCGGACAGTCGGTCTCGGCGACGATGATCTACGCCCTGTCGCTCGAGGCGCTTCTCTCGCCCCTGAGCTGCACCCTGGAGAAATCCGCGGGCGGGGAATCCCTGTTCCGCGTCTCGCTCCTCGACTGGGACGGCGTTCCCCGAACGCTGGCCGAATGGCGGCACACGGTCAACGTCAACCTGCCGGTCGAGATCGACCTCCGCCGGTTCCCCGCCCCCGGTATCATTCCGCCTCCCTCATATCTGCATGAGGGCCTCCTGCCCGAGGTGGACCCCGCGGGTTTGGGTTTGGCGTTCTATTATGCCTGGTACACCCATGGAGACTGGTTCGGCCCGTACCTGATGGACATCCCCCTGACCCCTTACACCTCCAAGGACCAGACGGCCATGGCCAGGCACATCGACCAGGCCCGGGATGCCGGGCTGTCCGGGTTCATCGCCTCCTGGTTCGGCCCGGACGATGAGTACATTGACAGGAACTTCGAGCGGCTGCTTGACGTCGCCGCCCAGAAAGGGTTCTTGATCACTCTATACTTTGAAACCATGGACTTCACCCGTTCCCCGGCAGAGCCTCGGGAAGAAAACACGATCTACAAATGGCTCCGCTACGCCCTGGACCAGTACGGCGGGCACCCCGCCTTCCTCAAGGTGAACGGCAAGCCGGTCATCGTCTTCTGGGTCTCGTTCGCCGTGCCCCTCGAAGTCTGGGACCGGGTCTTCCGGCGGCTCAGGAGCGAAGGGCGGGACGCGGTGTTCATCGCCGGGTATACGGGGACCGAGACGGGCCTGGACGTCCTCGAAGTCTTCGACGGCCTGCACAACTACAACATCGTGGGCATCGTCAACAGCAACGGGGAGGTCCCCGACGTCCTGGGCCGGACGTACGATGAGCTCGGCCGGGCGGCGCGCTATCTTCCCCTGCTCGACGACACACCGCGTCCCAGGATCTGGACGGCCACGGCCCAGCCGGGATTCGACGACCATCTCCTCCCCGACCGCTCCTCCCCCATCCTGCCCAGGGAGGACGGCGCCCT
>VGJG01000417.1 GCA_016867615.1 Candidatus Aminicenantota bacterium
TCAAGCTGGCCCTCCTGGTCGGGGGAGTGCACGTCGTCCACGGCGGGGGAGCGGTTTCCCTGGCCCACGGCTCCCAGGACATCGCCCAAACCATCGAGGCGTACGGCCGCGTGGCCGCCCTGATGAAAAAATTCCTTTTTTGAGACGGCGCTATCGGCCGGCCGAGGGGAACGTCTTCGCCAGCAGGAAATCGTACGGACCTCCCTCGGCCAGGAGACGGATGCTCTCTTTATCCGCGCCGGCGTGCTGAAGGCCCGGGGCCGGTTGCGTCGGCCTTCCGTGCAGCCAAACGATGTTTCCGTTGGCGCGGAGCGTCCCCCCGGGCCAAAGACGGGGGAGGCGGACCTCGGCCTTTGCACCGGGCGGTATCCGAATAGAAAGCCTCAGCGAGCTTCCCTCCCTGCGCCAGCGGGCTTCGACCGTGCCCCGCATGGTCTCCAGCCGGGCGGAAGCCGAATCGAGGTCCGGAATGTCCGGGGGCGAGAATCCGATCCTCTCCCAGGCCGGCGCCAGGCACTTCAGGCCGGCCAGGGTCTTAAAGAGCCAGGCGCCGATGCTGCCGAGCATGATGTGGTTGTGGGAGTTCATCCCGCCGCCGGCGACGTTCTCCCAGCGCTCCCATAGGGTGGTGGCCCCTTCGCGGATCATATACCCCCAGCCGGGATAGGTTTCCCGGGTGGCCACGCGGAAAGCGTCCCGGAGGTGTCCCTGCTCGGTCAACACCTCGAGCAGATAGCGCGCGCCCAGGATGCCCGTGTCCGGATGAAGGTCGTGATGGAAGGTCAGGCTCCCTAGAAGCTTGCCCAGAACGAGGCTCTTTTTTCGCGGCGGGACGATGCCCAGGGCCAGGGGAAGGATTTGTGACGTCTGGCCGGCGACCGAATCCGCCGGCCCGAATTTCACCCAGGCGTAGCCCTCCGGCCCGAGAAAGGCCTTATGGAAGGCCGCTTCGGTTTTTTCCGCCCGGAGAGCGAAGCGCCTCTCGTCTTTCTCCCTTCCCAAGACCCGGGAGATTTTTTGAAGAAGGCGGAGGTCGTGGAGATGGTACCAGCTTGCGGTCAGCTCCACGGGCGTTTTTTTCGGCCCGACGCTCCCGGGCGGGCACCAGTCGCCGTATTTCCCCAGCCGCAGCGGGAGGCGGCCTGCGGAGAAGCGGTCGAGAAAATCCATGTATTTTTTCAGGAAAGGATAATGGATCTCCAGGACGCGCGTGTCGCCGTAATAAAAATACAGGAGCCAGGCGAGCTGGGCATAGGCCGAGGCCCAGGCCGGGTCGGCGGGATAGGTGAGCTTGAAATAGGGCGGCGCGAAGTCCGGGAGGCTTCCGTCGGGACGCTGCGCGCGCCGGATGTCGTCCAGGAACTTCGCATAAAAAGCGGCCATGTCGAAGTTCAGGATGGCCGTTTCCGCGGCCAGATGCGCGTCGCCCAGCCAGCCGTGGCGCTCGTCCCGCTGGGGGCAGTCCGTGGGGATGCTCATCAAGTTGGAGAGAAGACCCCAGCGGATATTGCGCTGGAGGCGGTTGAGGAGCGGATGGGAGCAATGAAAAGACCCGGTCGTCCGGACATCGGAATGGACGACGGGGCTGGAGACGTCGTCGGGATGGAGGCGATGCCGAAGGCCCCGGATTTCGGCGTAACGGAAGCCGTGATAGGTGAAGCGGGGCTCGAGGATTTCCCGGCGGCCTCCGCCGAGGATGAAGACGTCGCGGGCCTCGGCCCCCTGGTTGGGGGCGGTGTTCAGTCCGCCGTCTTCGCCGAGGAGTTCGGCATGGCGGATTTCGATCCGGTCTCCGCGGCGGCCGCGGACGGAGAGACGCGTCCATCCCGAATGATTCTGCCCGAAATCGCAAAGGACGGCGCCGCCCTCGCGCGGCTGAATCCGTCTGGGTTTGAGCCGGCAGACAGCCCGGACGGGCGGCATCATCTGAGAGGCGAGGGGAGAGGGCTCGCGCGGGACAGCCGGACGCCACAGCCGGTCGTCGAAGCCTGGCCGGTCCCAGCCTTCCCGCTCCAGGCGCGCGTCGTGGGTTTGGCCGCCGTAGACGCTGTTTTCCAGAAGGGGACCGGACGATGTCTTCCAGTCCCGGCCGCTCGTGAGGCACAAGCGGTTTCCGTCTCGATAATCGACTTCGAGCTGGAGGAAGAGCTTCGGCCGGCCGTATCCGTAGTTCTTGATATGACGGCCGTTGCCCAGGATGACGGCCGCGGCGTTCCCCCCGGGCTGCAACAAGCGACAGACGTCGTAGGTCGAATAGAGCGCCGCTTG
>VGJG01000418.1 GCA_016867615.1 Candidatus Aminicenantota bacterium
CTTTCCCGTTTCCCGGGACGGCACGATTATCATAACCGGAAGCCGGCGGGCAATCAAGACGGGTCCGCCACGCGCGATTCCAGTTGACAACCGTGAGACACTCGGGGTAAATATTCCCTAGATCGCTAGGACAATTCATGACCCAAGGAGGAGGGACGAGATGAGAAGAAGAGTCTCCGTCGTCTGCCTGGCGCTGGGGGCCGCGGCCCTGACCGTCGCCGCCGCGAGCGCCGCCGATCAAGTGATGATCAACGACATCCGGGCCAACCCCGTGCGCTACTGGAACACTTCGGTCACGGTCGTCGGCCTCGTCCAGGAAGTCCGTTCCGACCCGCCGGGAACGACCCGCGGCTTCTACATCATCCAGGACGAGAGCATCGTCACGGGCGCGGTCAACGTCGGCGAGCTGCCCTACAACCAGCTCTACGTCCGGACGAACAACCTCCCCCCCATCGGCAAGACGTTCAAGGTGACCGGCACGGTCATCAACGACCCCACCCGGGCCGACCTGCCCATCCTCAAGGAAACCTCCCGCTCCAGCGAGGGCATGTCCTCGCTGCTGAAGGTCTTGCTGATCGCCGGGGTGGTCGTGTTCATCGGGCTGGTCGTCGCCGTCGTCCTCCTCCTGGCGCGCCCCAAGGCGCGTCCCGAGGCGGGGAAAACAACGCGTCTCGCCTCGGAGGCGTCCGGCGCGGCCAAAACCCAGGTCTATGTCGAACTGGGCGCCGGCCTGGTCGTGGAGAGAGGGCCGGACAAGGGCAAGGAATTCCCCCTGACCAAGCCCGCGAGCACCATCGGACGGGCCGGCACGCGCAAGAACGATATCGAGCTCTCGGACGACACCGTGTCCAAGGAGCAGGCCACCATCCGCTTCGACTCCGGGACGCGGGTTTACACCATCGTCAACGAGAGCTCCACGAACCCGACCAAGGTCAACGGGGCTGTCGTCACCGGGAGCGCCGGCCTGGAGAACAACGCTTCGCTGGAGATGGGCAAGACCCTGCTCCGTTTCCGCAAGGCCTAGATTTCCCCCCTCGCCTGTCCCGGGACGTCCGCCTGTTCGGGGCGCTCTACGGGAGGGCGCAAGAACTATGAGCCTTGAATTCTTCGGCGCGACGGATGTCGGCCGCAAGAGGGAGACCAACGAGGACGATTTTCTTTGCGCCGACCTTTCGACCGAAGCGCCCGGCTTCGACCGCCCCCTGTCCCTCCTCCTCGTGGCCGACGGAGTCGGCGGCCATCAAGCGGGCGGCCGGGCCAGCTCCCTGGCCGCGGAGAGCATTCGGGATTTTTTCAGGCCCCGCCTGAGGGGACTGCCGCCCGACCCGGATTGGACGGGCCTCTTGAGCCAGGCCTGCCGGGAGGCCAACGAGCGCATTCACCGACTGGCCGGCCAGGAGAGCGAGCTGAACGGCATGGGCTCGACGGTCGTCGCCGCCCTGGTGGACGGGGGAACAGCATACGCGGTCAATGTCGGCGACAGCCGGATCTACCGGGTCGGCAGCAGGGCCCTCCTCCAGGTCAGCCGCGACCACTCGTGGGCGGAAGAGCAGCGGCGCGTCAACTCCCTGTCGGAGGAGGAGATCAATGTCTCCCCGTTCAAGCACATGATCACCCGCTCCCTGGGCTATGAGCCCCGGGTGGAGGTCGACAGCTACCGCCTGGTCCTGGAAGAGGGGGATTACCTGCTGCTCTGCTCGGACGGACTCTACGGAGTCCTGTCCGAGGAGGCGATGTTGAAAGAAATCCGCAAGAACAAAAGGCCGGAGAAGATATGCCGGCGGCTGATCGAGGAGGCCAACCGCGCCGGAAGCCGGGACAACATCACGGCCGTCGTGGCCTTGTATCGCCGCGGGGGGGCGAAGCGGTCCGACCTCCCCTCCCGGACGGTGAGCCTCGAGGCCGGAAAGGGAGGCTGGAGGTTTTAGCGGAAACGGCGGGGATGCGGAACGCATTGCATTTTTCCGGGAAAAAATGTCTAATGGGGAATAGGTTTGCGGGCGGAATGAGCGAGGCATGAGCGAGACCAAGATCGGTAAATACACCATCCTGGGCGAGATCGGCCGGGGGGCGATGGGCATCGTCTACAAGGCCACCGACCCCTACATCGGCCGGACCGTGGCCATCAAGACCATCCGTTTCGACGTCCTGGGCCAGGGCTCCGAGCGCGAGATGGCCCAGAAGCGCTTCATGCGCGAGGCCCATTCGGCCGGAAACCTCTCCCATCCGAACATCGTCACCATCTACGACGTCG
>VGJG01000419.1 GCA_016867615.1 Candidatus Aminicenantota bacterium
CGAGCTCCTCAAGGCCCACCCCCAGATCAAGCGCAAGCTGGCCACCCTGAAAAAGGTCGGGCTGGGCTACTTGCGGCTCGGCCAGCCGGCCCCGACGCTCTCGGGAGGCGAGGCCCAGCGCATCAAGCTCAGCAAGGAGCTCGGCCGGCGGGCCACAGGGAGAACGCTCTACCTGCTGGACGAGCCGACGACCGGGCTGCACTTCGACGACGTCCGCAAGCTCCTCGAGGTCCTGTCCGAGCTCACGGCCCTCGGCAACACGGTCGTCATCATCGAGCACAACCTTGAAGTCATCAAGTATTGCGACTATATTATTGACCTGGGGCCGGAAGGCGGCGAGGAAGGCGGCTGGGTGGTGGCCCAGGGGACGCCCGAATCCGTGGCCGGAGAGGCCCGATCCTACACGGGGCAATACCTCAAAAAGGCCCTCGGCGACGGGCGGCCGGCGGGAAAGGACGGTTCATAAGAGATGGCCTTCAAGGACATCGAGGGCAACGAACGGGCCAAGCGGATCCTCAAGCTGGCCCTCGAGCGGGAGCGCCTGCCGAACTCGCTCTTGTTCGCCGGGCCGGAGGGGGTCGGCAAGAGGCGGACGGCCCTGACCCTGGCCAAGGCCCTCAACTGCCGACAGCTGACGGCGGACTCCTGCGACGCGTGCGAGGCCTGCCGGGCCATCGAAGATGGCCGCTTCCCCGACGTCATGGAAATTGTCGCCCCGGCCAAAGAGATCACCATCGAGCAGGTCCGGCTCCTCAAGCAGATGGCAGCCCTCAGGCCTCTCGCCGGGAAAAGGCGGGTCTTCATCCTGGTCGACGCGGAGAACGTGAACCCGGCCTCCGCCAACTCCCTGCTCAAGGTCCTCGAGGAGCCCCCCCCGCGGTCCCACATCATCCTCCTGACGGCCAGCCCTTTTCTCCTCCTGCCCACCATCCGGTCCCGCTGCCGGACGCTCTCGTTCGCGGCCATGGCCAGCGAGGAGCTCGAGAGGATCCTCCGGGACAGGGGATTCCGCGAGGACCAGGCCCGGATCCTGGCCCTCCTGGGCGGCGGCAGCCTGCGGCGGGCCCTGGAGCTCGATTGGGACGAGATCCAGGAACGCAAGGAGAGGGCCTGGATTCTGTTCGAGGCCCTGCTGTCGGGGGACGGGGCCTCGCTCTTCCTGGACGCTTTCGGGACCCTGCCGAAAAGCGCCCTCGAGGAGTTCCGCGAGACGCTCGAGCTCTTCTCGTCGTTCGCCCGGGACCTCCTCCTGCTCGGGCTCGGCGGCGACGCCCGGCTGCTCCTCAACCCGGACCTCGAGGACCGCCTTCGCGCCTCCGGTCGCTTCTCCGCCCCCCGTCTCCTGGCGGTCCTGGCCGAGTTCGACCTCGCCCTCGCCGAGCTGCCGAGGAACCTGAACAAGAGCCTGCTCGCGGCGGCGCTGTTTTCCAATATCGGGGAGATCCGAAATGTCTGATGTCATCTGCGTCCAATCCGAAACCTCCGGCCGGCTCATCCGGGCCAGGCCCGACGGCATCCCCCTCGCGAAGGGGGACCGTTGCATCATCGAATCCGAGCTCGGCGGCGACCTGGCCGTCGTCGTCGACGATCACAGCTTCCTCTGCGCCAACCCGAAGGCGGCCCGGGCCGCCGTCAAGGTCGTCCGGAAGGCGACCGACGAGGACGTCCGGAAGTTCGAGTGGCTCGGGGACCGGGAGCGGCGGGCCTTCGCCCTCTGTCTGCGGAGGATCGACGAACGGAAGCTGCCCATGAAGCTCGTCGCGGTCCGCTATTTCTTCAACGAGAAGAAGGGCATCTTCTATTACACCGCGGACGGGCGGATCGATTTCCGGCAGCTCGTCCAGGACCTGGCCAAGGAGCTCCGGATGCGGATCGAGATGCGCCAGGTCGGCGTCCGCGACGAGGCCAAGATGATCGGCGGCCTGGGGGTCTGCGGCCGGTGCCTGTGCTGCACGAGCTTCATGAAGACCTTCGAGCCGGTGACCATCCAGAAGGCCCGCAAGCAGCAGATCGCCATCAACCCGACCAAGATCTCCGGCCTCTGCGGCCGCCTGATGTGCTGCCTGGCCTTCGAGGAGGAGACCCGGGGCCGGATGTTCCACCAGGACGACCGCCTCATCGAGGATTGACGGGCCCGGGGAGGGGGGGCGATGCGGGAAGCGCGGGTGGTGCCGCTCTAGCCTGATCTATTCACGAGTCGAGGCGGCTGCAGATGCAAGGCGCGGAGGGACCGCCCTAGCTCC
>VGJG01000420.1 GCA_016867615.1 Candidatus Aminicenantota bacterium
CGAGCAGGACCAGGAAAAACAGGGACAAGAGCGACAGGGACATGAATCCGGCGTAAAGACGTCGTCCCAGGAGGTCGTAGAGCGTCAGGGAGATCAGCAAAGCGTTCGCCGCCAGAACAAATCGTCCCGCGCGGGGGAGCGAATGAAAATGCTTGAAGCAGAGCGTCAAAGACGGCAGGGAAAGCAGGAAGGTGTAATCCCATCCCAGGGGGGAGATCAAGGGGATGAAAAGCATCATCGTCCCGCTCTCGAGGATCTCCGGCCGGGGGACGTTCTTTCCCCGGGCGATGAAAAGCAGAAGGACGAGCCCCAGGGACGCCGTCGCCAGGCACCAGATCCATAGAGACAGGGGGAGCCTGCCGGTGAGCTTGAAGGCCGCGGCCAGGAGAGAGACATTGTCCTGCGAGGAGAACAAATGAGGGGTGGACCGGGACAAGGTCGCGATCCATTCTTTGTGGACCAAGCCGTTTCCGGCAAAACCGTAAAAGGCGGCGGGAAGAACATAGCCGGCGGCCAGAACTCCCAGGCCGGCGGTCAGTGCCCTCCATTTTTTCTTGAGCAGAAAATAGGGAAGAAAGATGAGGGGTGTAACCTTCAGGGCGGTCGCCAGCCCCCAGACCGCGCCCGCCGACCACTGCCTCGTCTCGGACGACGCCCGCACGGACGGACCGGCGAACAGGGAGACCGAAAGGAGGAGCAGGAGGGCGACCAGCGAGTTGACCTGACCGAGCTCGAGCTCCCTCAGAAAGAACCGGGAGAGGATCAAGCCCGGGACGACGGCTGTCCAGAGAGGGGAAGCGGAGCCCGTTCGGACAAGCCGGAGCGAGAGCCAGATCGAGGCCGCCGAGGCGGAGAGGACGATCAAAGCCCAGACGCTTTTCGCGGTATCCAGGGGAAGGGCGGCCAGGGGGAGGTAGAGAAAAGCGGCCAGGGGAGGATACTTGAATTCATAATGACCGTCCACCTCAGGGCCGGGATAGAGAGTTTCTCCGGCATAAAGCCGCTCTGCGGCCTTGTAATTGACTGTAAAATCAATCATTTGACTCAGACGTCCCGTTAGCTGAAAAGCGGCCCAGAGCGACAGAACCGCGGCCAACGGCCAAAGCCGCGTGATGTTTCTTGCGGGTAAAGTCATTTCGTTCGGACCGGATGCCGCCCGGAACTTTAGCAGTAAACCGGCTGTTTTTCAATCGGCGGACGGCGCCGGAAAGGAGTGCCCGGACCTCACGGGCGACCCGAGGATTAAGATTGACAGAGCCTTTTTCGTCCGTGTATGATTAGGCCAAACACGAGGAGAATCGACGGAGGGAAAGGAGGAGGTATGAGAAAGAGAACAGCGGCCGCTCTTTCGGCGGTTGTGGCGGGCGTACTATTCATGACGGCCATTTCCGCGGCTCAGGTTGACGACGCCTCCCGGATCATGGATCAGAACAAGGCGGGAGTTTTGTATCTGGTCTCCCTGGGAAAGGACAAAGAGGAAGTGGGCCGGGGCACGGGCTTCGCCCTCGGGGAGAACCTCATCATCGCCAATTATCACGTCGTATCCCAGGCTTTCCGCGTCGAGGCTTATACCTCCGACAACAAGAAAATCAAAGTGGACGGGATTGTGGGCGTCAGCAAGGGCTCCAACATCGTCCTCCTCCAGGTCCGGAGCAAGTTCCAGAACCTGATCGCCGGCAATTTCGACATCGTCACCCCGGACATGAAGCTGTTCGTCATCGGGGCCAATGAAGCCGGCGAGATAACGATCGTCAACGGCACGGCCAGGTCCGTGGTTCAGGTGACCCCCGAGATGCGGGTGGCCGACCTGGCGATGTCCCTGCCCCTGACGTTTTCCGGCGCCCCGGTGATCGACGTCAGCGGGCAGGTGGTCGGCATCCTGACCGTTCTCGACAGGGGATTGAAATTCGTGATGCCGGTCAATATCTTCCGCAACCTGTCGAGGCTGAGCAAGCCGGTGGATTTCGAGGCTTGGACCCGCGAGAATTTCTTCGACACCCAGGAAGGCTCCCTGATCGCCGGCCGCATCGCCGCCGCCATCAACGACACGGGGAACGCCCAGCGCCTCCTGGAAAGGGTCGTCCGGGCCGCTCCCAACAACACCGAAGCCCAAACCCTGCTGGCCAAGGTCTACGGCGAACAGCGGGACTACAGCTCTGCGGTGAACGCCTACCTAAAGCTCCTGGAGCTCGATCCGAACAAGGCCGAGGCCCATTTCGAGTTGGGGGTCATCTA
>VGJG01000421.1 GCA_016867615.1 Candidatus Aminicenantota bacterium
GGTCCGGCCGCGGGCCGACCCCCCCCCCGGGTCGGCCAGGACCCGGCGGCGCAGGGCCTCCACATCGACCTTCAGTCTCTCCAGGAGCCTGACGACGTATCCCGAGTTGTTGGCCAGGCAGGCGTGAAAGAACGCCTCCGGGAGCGTCCGCCCCCGGGTGAAGACGCCGTGGGCCTGGACGACGGACGCCGGACCGCGGGACAATCGGGAGAAGACCTTGTCCGCCATCTCTTTCGAGCCGCTGGGCACCTCGACCCAGTCCACGGGGATCTCCCGGCCGAGATGATGGAAGCCCAGCGGGTCGAGCGGCTGGAACGGCCGGGGTGTTCCGGGCTTGGGCGCATCGTCCAGGGTGGCGACGACCAAGTCCTTGGCGTGGGCGTGCATCGAGGCGCCCGCGCCCTCGAGGCTCAGGATCCGGGCGTGGATGTCCGCCTCGGACGAGGCCTTGTAGTACCCGAAATCGGTCTCGGTCACGGGGAGGAAGCAGATGTTCCC
This sequence comes from Candidatus Aminicenantota bacterium, assembly GCA_016867615.1. Lineage (GTDB taxonomy): Bacteria > Acidobacteriota > Aminicenantia > Aminicenantales > JAFGAV01 > JAFGAV01. Next base: position 499 of record VGJG01000421.1, read on the forward strand.
CGCTTCGAGGTCCCCCTTCTGGCATCCCGTGGAGGTGACGGCGATCAATTCCCGTCCGCCCTCTCCGCGGACCTTCAGGGCCATGTTGCCCGAATGGCTGTCCTGGATGTCGTAGAGCAGCGAGGCCCGGCCGACGGCCTGAAAGAGTCTCAGGACTTCGTCGGGCTTGTTCCAATCGGAGCGCGGCATGCCTATCTCTCCTCGAGGCCCAGGGAGCGGAGCGTCCCGGGGAGGGGCCGGCCGGCGTCGTCCCAGCCCCGGGCCTGATAGTAGTCGGCCCGCATCCTCTCCTGCTGAGGAAGGGGCAGCGCCCTCTCCCGGCCCGAGACCGTGATGGGCTCCCGGCCGAACCGCTCGGGGAGAAGGTCGTCCGAGGCCGAAACCCCGGCCCCGAGGTTGAACAGCCTCTCCAGGGCGGCGACGCGGTTGGCGATCTCGTCCAGCCGGGCGGTGGAAAAATCCAGTCCGGTCAGCCCGCTCATCATCCGGGCCCAGGGGTCCATGGAGAAAGCGAAGCCCGTGAACCGGCAGACGCCCAGGCTGTCCTGAACGATCCCCGCGTTCTGCATGTTGCGGATGGCGATGGGCGATTGGAGCAGGCTGAAGCGCGGGATCTCCTTCGCCCCGCCGAAGAAAGCCAGGGAAACGGCGTAGCCGCCCCGCAGATGGCAGGCGCCCGAGGGCGAAGTCATGTACCCCAGGGCCTGGGTGAAGGACGCCCGGGGGTCGTAGCCGGGGATCTCCATCTTCTTGACGGTCATGGAAAGCTCCGGCCGGCCCGCCGAAGCCGCGAGCCGCCACGACCCCTCGGCCAGCCGGTCCCCCGCCCCTCTCCGCCGGGCGGTCAGGTCGGCCAGCGCTTCGAGGACCGAGGCCTTGCCGAACCTCAGGTCGAGCCCCTCCGTGTCCGCGGTCGAGATCAGCCCCTCCTCGGCAAGCTCCATGGCGCAGGCCATCGTTCCCCCGAAGCTGATCGTGTCCAGGCCCTGTTCGTTGCACAGGTAATTCGCCCGGGTGACGGCCTGGAGGTCATAGATGTCGCAATCGGGGCCCAGCATGACCACGGTCTCGTACTCGGGGCCCTCGCCCCTCCGGTCGCCGATCCGGGTGTGCCGCTGGCAGGCGATGGGGCAGGAGAAGCACGCTCCGGCCCTCTCGAGCAGAAGGCGGCTCACGGCCTCGCCCGAGACGCGCTCCACGTCGCTCTCCTCATGGGCCGTGCCGCCGAAGTTGCGCCGGGGGAGCATGTCGATGAGGTTGATGAGGTTGACCAGGCCGGCGGTCCCCATCTCCTTGAAGAGACGCTTGGTGGCGGGGGCGGCGCGCAGGAGATGCAGCGCCTGGGCGCGCCCGGACTGGAACAGCGCCCGGTCGGCCGGCTCCGTCTTCTCCCCGCCAGAGACCCGGACGGCCTTCAGGTTCTTCGATCCCCACACCGCGCCCGGGCCGCCGCGGCCGTAGGCCCGGTTCCGGTCGTTCATGACCGCCGCGAACCGGACCCGATTCTCCCCCGCGGCCCCGATGCACAGCACGCGGCTCGGGCCGGGCGGAGGGTCGAAACCGGTCAGGGCCTCGGTCGTCCGGTGGGCATCCAGCCCCCACAGGCCGCGGGCGGAATGGATGTCCGTCCGGCCGGGCCGGATGTCCACCCAGACCGGCTCGGCGGCGCGGCCGCGGAGGACGAGCGCGTCGCAGCCG
>VGJG01000422.1 GCA_016867615.1 Candidatus Aminicenantota bacterium
GTTCCTCCAGGACACCTGGAGCCCCATCAGCCGCCTGACCCTGAACCTGGGCGTCCGCTTCGACCACCAGGAGGGCATCCTCCCCAAGCAGGGCGAGGAGCGGGAAAAGGTCACCTACCAGGGTAGGCTCTACGACCCCCAGGTCTATGAGACGTTCAAGCCCCTGACCTGGAACACGATCAGCCCGCGCCTGGGCGCGATCTTCGACCTGACCGGCGACGGCAAGACCGTCCTCAAGGCGAGCTTCGGCCGCTACTACGTGGCCAACATCATGCAGTGGTTCGTCTGGGTCAACCCCAACGCCTTCATCACCTACCGCTACCGCCTCAACCCCGATTTCACCGCGCGCGGCGACATGTACAACTTCTCCGCCCAGGCGGGGAGCCAGATGGACCCCGACCTGCGGTCGCCCTACGTCGACGAGTTCACCCTGGGCATCGAGCGGGAGATCATCCGCGACCTGCGCCTCGGCGCCCGCTACATCCGCAAGTGGGACCGCGACCTCATCGAGAGCGTGGACACGAACGTCATGGATTACGAGGCGCTGCGGCGGGGGGACGACATCTTCTCCGTCTGGACCAACTACACGCCGGTGACGGCCGTCGACCCCTACGACGGCAGCACGGTCACCTTCTGGTACATGACCGATTCTTCGATCCCGGCGATGAACTACTACACCAACCCTCCGGGCGCCAAGCGCGATTACGACGGGCTGGAGATCACGCTCGACAAGCGGTATTCCAACCGGTGGCAGCTCTCGGCCTCGTACGTCTACGCCTACTCCCGGGGAACGGTCGACACGGAATTCAACTCCAGCCACGGCGGCACCACCCTGTACAACAACCCCAACGCTCACATCTACGCCGACGGGAACTTCTCCCTGGAGCGGAAGCACCAGGTCAAGGTCAACGGCATGGTCCAGGGGCCGTGGAGCATCAACTTCAGCTTCTACTACCGCTATCTGGCCGGCAACCCCTGGACGCGGCAGATCCGGGCCTACGACCTGGGGCTCAACCCTCCCCAGGGCAACGTCACGATTTTCGCCGAGGCCCGCGGCTCCCGGAACTATCCCGGCCTGAACCTCCTGGACATCCGCCTGGAAAAGACCTTCAAGCTGCCCGGCAAGCTGGGCCGGCTGGGCGTCTTCGCCGACATGTTCAACGTCCTCAACATCAACACCATGACCACGGCCAACACCGTCTCCAGCGCCCCCCCGCAGGTCGTCAACAACAACAACGTCTACTTCGGTGAAGCCACGGCCATCTACAGCCCGCCGAGAGTCGTCCGCCTCGGCGTCAAGGTCGATTTCTAGCCCTCACGTCTCTCTCACTCCAAAGCGGACAGGGAAGGCCCCCTCGGGGGCCTTCCCCCTTTTTTTTCGCCGCCTGCTTTGTCCGCTTGTTTCATCTCGTGTCCGTTGAATCATCAATTCATTCCCCGAGGCCGGCAAGAAAAGGCTTGACAAGGAAGAGGCTTTCCTTTTATATACTACTGTATCTATAGGATACATATATATAGGAGGGTGAGGATGAAACGTATTGCCCTGTTCTTCCTTCCGCTGTTTCTTCTGGCGGCGTACGGCCCGGCCCGGGGGCAGTACACCAATTCCTACGGCTACAGCTTCAACAATCCCGTTTCGGCCGCCTGCAACCAGATCATCTGGGACCGGATGAACGCCAGGCTGGTCTACCGCTCCATGCTCAAGAAGCGCGGCTACACGGACGCCCAGCTAGGCCAGATGAGCACGGACCAGATGCGGTCTCTTCTGGGCGGTCAAAGCGCTGCCCAGGCCGAGGCCCAGAAGTCCTCCGCGACAGCTGCGACGAAGTTCAAGCCGTCCGGCAAGCGCCTTCTCCTGCCGGCCATGGCCGGAAGCATGGCCGCTGCCCCCGAGCATCAGCAAGCCCTGCTGGAAATCTTTGAAGAGGGCGTCGAGGCCTACGAGGCCGAGGCCAAGCGTTCGGGCTTTTCGAACGACGTCGCGGGGGCGATGATGTTCTTCATCGGCGCGAGCTATTTCGTCTACCACGATGCCCGGGAGCCGGACGAAAACGGCCTGGAGGCCATCGGACGGGCCCTTCAGCAGAACATGGACACGGAGGATGTCCGGCAGATCTCCAACGCCGACAAGCAGCAGTTCTACGAGTTGATGGTCGGCCTGGGGACCTACCTCGGCGTGGCCTACCAGCAGGCCGT
>VGJG01000423.1 GCA_016867615.1 Candidatus Aminicenantota bacterium
GATGGGTTTGTCCCGGAAGAACGCGCCGTCGCACGTGGCGCAGAACGAGACGCCCTTGCCCGTCAGGCGTCCCTCGCCCGGCAGGCCCAGCCGCCGGTAGGCCGCCCCCGTGGCGAGGATGACCGCCTTGGCTTTGAGCGCCCCCTCCTCGGTATCAACGACCCACCAGGGCTTGTCTTCCCGCAAGGCCTTCGCCTCGTCCGTCATGAACTCGGCCCCGAACTTCTCGGCATGCTTCCGGAACCTTTCCATGAGGTCGAAGGGCGCCGCGCCCTCGGGGAAGCCCGGGTAGTTCTCGATCCAGTCGGTGAGGAGGATCTGTCCGCCGGGTATCCCCTTTTCCAGGACGAGCGTCTTCAGCATGCCCCTCCCCGCGTAGAGGGCCGCCGCCAGCCCGGCCGGGCCGGCGCCGACGATGATCAGGTCGTAAGCGTCGCTCATAGATGTTTTTCGAGCGCCTTGAGAATGGCCTCGCGGGACTGCGAGCCGGACAGCGTCTCCAGCGCCTTGCCGTCCTTGAAGAGCATCAGGGTGGGCAGGCCGCGGATGCCGAACCGGGCGGGCACGTCCTTGTTCTCGTCCACGTTGAACTTGACGACCGTCAGCCGGTCCCGGTACTCGTCGGCGATCTTCTCCAGGACGGGCGCCAGGGCGCGGCAGGGCACGCACCACGCGGCCCAGAAATCCACGAGAACGGCGCCTCCCGGCTCGAGGACTTCCCGGTCGAAGTTCGCGTCGGAAACGTCCGTCATCTTGGCCATTTCAAGCTCCTTGTTTCAAATCCATAGCCTTCTTGTAGAGCTCCACATAGCGCCGGGCGACTTCGGCCAGGCCCGGCCTCTCCCGGAACCCCGCCCGGGTCACGGCCGCCCAGCACTCGGGACGGCGGTAGCAGTCCAGGGCGCGCCTCAGGGCGCCGACGAGGGCGCGGCGGTTGTAGCCGCGGAACAGAAACCCGTTGCCCTCCCCCGTCCCGGAGCGGAAGGGCTTGACCGTCTCCTTCAGGCCGCCGACCGCCCGGGCCACGGGAACGGTCCCGTAGCGGAAGGCGTAGAACTGATTGAGGCCGCAGGGCTCCTCGCGCGAGGGGATGAGCATCATGTCCGCCCCGGCGACGACCCGGTGCGAGAGAGCGGGGCTCATGTCGAATTTCACGCCGACGCGGCCGGGATGAGCCTTGGCCAGACGGGACACGCTCTGCCGGCTGCGCTCCTCGCCCAGGCCGGCCACGGCCAGCGAGAACCCGAGGCGGAGGACCGCCGGCGCCGCGTCGAGAAGCAGGTCCAGCCCCTTGTGCTGAGTGAGGTGGGCGATGAACGCCAGGAGCGGCGCCTCTTTCCCGGCCGCGAGCCCGAATTCCGCCGCCAGGGCCGCCTTGCACTCCGCCTTGCCCGACGGGTCGCCGGCCGAGAAGCGGGCCGGGAGGTGCGGGTCGGTCTCGGGGTTCCAGGCGTCGAGGTCGATCCCCCCGCGGACGGCGAAGAACCTCCCCGAGCGCGAACGCAGCAGCTCGGCCAGGGAGGCGTCCTTGCCGGCAAGGAGCTCCCGGCGGTAGACGGCGCTGACCGTGTTCAGCGCGTCGGAGAAGGCGACGCCCGACTTCAGAAAATTGAAGCGCCCGTTGACCGACAGCTTGCGGGCGGCGAAGAGGTTCCAGTCGAGACCGGTCAGGGCCAGCGACTCGGCGGGGAAATCCCCCTGGAAGAGGGCGTTGTGCAGGGTGAAGACCACGGCCGTCCCGCGCAGGACGTCCTCCCCGGCGTAATGGGTTTTCAGGAACACGGGCACGAGGGCGGCCGGCCAGTTGTGGCAGTGGAGCACGTCCGTCTCCAGGCCGGACTGGACGATGAACTCCAGGACGGCCCGGTTGAAGAAGATGAAGCGCTCGTCGTTGTCCGGATACTCCTCCCGGGGCGTGCCGTAGATCTTGTCCCGGCCGAAGTAGCGGGGATGGTCGACGAGGTAGACCGTCAGCCCCCCGGCCTCGGCCTTCCAGACCGAGGCCCGGACGCTCTCCTCGCCGAGGGGCACCCACAGCTCGGGGAGGACGGGCTCGGCGGGCAGGGACTCGACAGCGGGGAGGCGGTAGCGCGGCATGATGACCGAAGCTTCGACGCCCAGCTCCTGGAGATGGCGGGGCAGGGAGCCGGCGAACTCGGCCAGCTCCCCGGAGATGGCGTAGGG
>VGJG01000424.1 GCA_016867615.1 Candidatus Aminicenantota bacterium
GGCCAGGTCGAAGACCCCCGCCAGCCGCTTCCCGTAGAACTCCGCTTGGGCCGCCTCGCCGGCCAGGATGTCGCGCCGCCTGAGCTTCTCCTCCATGGCCTCGATCCGCGCCGCGAGCGCCAGGTTGTGCTTCAAGAACTCGGGCGGATTCTTGACCTTCCCGCCGACGAGCGCCTCCCGGACGAAGATCTCGTGCGCCTCCTTCGGGTTGACCGGGCCGAAGGGCACGTCGCGGCCGCTCACGACCTCCAGCCCGAAGAGCGTCACCCTCTCCGTCGCCCGCACCTCGCCCTTGTCAGCATCCCAGCGCGGCTCGGAATGGTGCTTCCGGCAGAGGTCGCCTGCCAGGGGCTCGACCCAGGACGGGTCGATGCGGGCCGCGGTCCGGGCGTAGAGCCGGGCGGTCTTGACCATCTCCGCGGCCATGATCCAGGCCGGCGGCCGGTTGAAGAGCGCGGACCCGGGGAAGAGCATCGCCTCCCGCCCCTTGGCCGCGGTGTAGACGTTCCTCTCCTTGCGGGCGGCGATGTTCGACAGCAGCCCGCTCAGGATCGCGCGGTGGAGGGCGCCGTAACGTGCTCTCTCGCCGGCCGTTCCGGCTCCCGCGCCAAGCCCGGGTTTTGCCTCGTCCCCCGCCTTTCCCGCTTCCGCCACGTCCCGTCCTGCATCCGTCACCGCCCGCCCGCCTTCCCCGCTAAGCCGTAGCTCGGCCAGAATCTCCATGATCTGGCCGTGGACGAGCGCCCACTCCCGCATCCTGGGGAACGACAGGAAATGCTCCCGGCAGAACCGCCTGCTCCCGCCCTTCGCGTCCGGCCCCTCGGAGGCGGCGCTAAAGCGCTTCCAGAGGTTGAGCAGCGTCAGGAAATCCGACTCGGGATGGGCGAACACGGCCTGGGCCGCGTCGGCCTCGCCGGCCCGCTCGGGCGGCCGCTCGCGCGGGTCGCGGATGCTCAGGGCCGCGGCGACGACCGCCGCCTCCTCCAGGCATCCCTCGCGCCGCGCCTCGAGGAGCATGCGCGAGAGGCGCGGGTCGAGGGGCATGCGGGCCATGAGCCGGCCGAGCCCGGTCAGGGCGTAACCGGCCCCCGCCCCGGCCTCTCCCTCTCCCGCCGCCCCCTCCTCTTTCTTAATCGCCCCCAGCTCGACGAGCGTCTCGTAGCCGTCCCTCACGAGCTTCCCGCCCGGCTTGTCCACGAACGGGAAGCGCAGCGGGTCGCCCAGCCGCAGGTCGATCATCCTCAGGATGACCTCGGCCAGGTTCGAGCGGAAGATCTCGGGGGGGGTGAAGCGCGGCCGCCGTTCGTAGTCCTTCTCCGCGTAGAGCCGGACGCACACGCCGGCCCGCACCCGGCCGCATCGGCCGGCGCGCTGGTCGGCGCTCGACCGCGACACGGGGCTGACGGGCAGGCTGTGGACGCGCGTCCCGGGCAGGTACTGCGAGATGCGGGCCAGGCCCGTGTCCACGATGTAGCGGATCCCCGGGATGGTGAGCGACGTCTCGGCCACGTTCGTGGCCACGACGATCTTCGGCCCGCTCACGGAGTACACCCGGCCCTGCTGCCCGGCCGGGAGGCGGGCGTAGAGCGGCAGGACGGCCGTCCCGGGGTACCTCTTTCCCTCGAGCATCCGGCAGGCCTCGAGGATGTCCTGCTCGGTGGGCATGAAGACGAGGATGTCGCCCGGCGGCCCGCTCGTCCTGAGCTCATGGACGGCCTTCGCCGCGAGCTCGACGTAGCTCTCCTCGTCCTCGCCCCGTGCCGGGTCGGCCGGACGGTAGCGGACCTCGACGGGGTAGAGGCGGCCCTTGACGGCGATGACCTGAGCGCCCCCGAAGGCCTCGGCGAACTTCTCCGTGTCGATCGTGGCCGAGGTGACGATGACCCGCAGCTCGGGCCGCTCGTCCAGGAGTTTGCGCGCCAGCCCCAGGAGGAAGTCGATGTTCAGGCTGCGCTCGTGGGCCTCGTCGATGACGAGCGTGTCGTACTCGCGGAGGGCCGGGTCGGCCTGCGTCTCGGCGAGCAGCATGCCGTCGGTCAGGACCTTGATATAGACCGAGCGCGGGGCGCGGTCCTGGAAGCGGATCTTGTAGCCCACGGAGCGGCCGAGCGGCTCGCCCAGCTCCTCGGCGATGCGGTGGGCGATCGTCACCGCGGCGATGCGGCGCGGCTGGGTGACGG
>VGJG01000425.1 GCA_016867615.1 Candidatus Aminicenantota bacterium
TATTCGTTCAGCGCCTGGATGCCCTCCCGGCCGACGCACCGGCCGGAGGCGTGCGTGCTGTCGCCGCACAGGGCGACGTAAACCCAGGTCGAGGGGCTTCCCTGCCGGGCCAGGTCGGCCACGGCGCAGGCCGGGTCGGTGCAGGTAGAGAGCATCAAGCCCATCATTTCGTCCAGGGCGACGGTCTTCCCGCAGGCCGTGCAGGCCAGGTCGAACTTCACCGCCTGGGAGCTTCCCATGTGGATCCAGAAATGCTTTCCCTCCTGGTATTCCTCGACGGGAGCCACGGCCTCGGTGGAAAAATAGGAAGAGCGCGCGCCGCACTCGAAGCAGCCCTCCACCACCAGATAGCCGTGTCGGACATTGATCATGATCCAGTCGTGGTCGCAGGGATTCATGCCGCCTCCCTCACAGGATTCGGGGACAGGGGTCCGCTCCGTCCGGGAGACCCTCCCTCTCCGCGCGATTTTCCCTTGTCGGCCATTGCTTGAGATAATAGGCCAGGTGTGAAGAGCGTGTCAAGGCGAACGGTGCGCGAAGCGGCCGTCCCCTGGGGACCGACGGCGGCCTTGCGCCTCGCGCGTCATCGCCCACTCATGCGCGTTGCCGCGACCGTGCGGACCCAAGGGGAATCGCCGCGCTGAGACGGACGGTGGGGGCGGCATCTCCGCGGGAAAGTGCAGCCCCCCCCAGTCGCCGGGCTTCAGATCTTGTAGACCGTTTCGAATTCCCCGGTCAGTTTGAGAAACTCCCGATGCAGGACTCCGCCTTTCTTCTCCCGGATCTCCTTCAGAAGCTCACGGGATTTCTTGAGTTCCTTTTCATAGACCACCCGCGCTTCCTTTTGGAGGCGCTCCATTTCCTTTTTCGTTTTTTCGCCGGTTTCTTTCAGCGTTTTTTCCAGGGCTTCGCGGAATTCCGAATGATCTCTCCCGGTGCGGTCGAAAAATTCGGCCGGCACGCGGAAAGGCTCCCCCCTCTCTTCCTCGGCGATGGCCACCATGACCGTGCTCGCCTTCTTATCCCGGAGAAATTCTACCTTGATCTTGCCGTCTTTCTCCTTGGCCTGAACGACGGCGCTCAAACCGGCCACCGTCTCGACCCGTTTCCCGTCGGCCTTGACGATCAGGTCGCCCACCCTCAGGCCGGCCTTTTCCGCCGGGCCGCCCTCGGTCAATTGGCTGATGAGCAGCCCTCGTCCCTTCTCCAGGCCGAAAAATCCGGCCAGCTCGGGAGAAGTCTCCTGAAGATAGACGCCGATGTATTTTCTCTTCTCCCAGTGACGGGGGTCGACGGTCACCGCCCGGGGGGGCCGGGGGGGTTCGATCGTCCTGGGCGCCGGCTCGGCGAACAACTCCGGGAACTTGAGGGTGATCTCGCGGTGCGCCGCTTTGTCGGGGTAGGCGCCCATCTTGACCTTGACATCGAGGGTCTTGCCCTTGCGCAGGACCTGAAGCGCCGCCTCCTGGCCCGGCTTGGTCCGCCGGACGGCCGCGGCCAGCGACGCGGCGTCGCTCATGTTCCGGCCGTTGAATTTGACCACCACATCGCCCTCCAGGAGCTTGGCCTGGTCGGCCGGGCTCCCCTTCTCCAGGCCGGCGATGACCACTTGGTTGTCCTCGCTGTCGGCGATGGTCACGCCCAGCCAGCCCCGCTGGACCTTGCCCGTGTCGCGGATCTCCTGGAAGACGGCTTTGACCGTTTCCATGGGCACCGCCACGGCCATGCCCGCCGCGGGCGATTCGGCACGGCTCCAGACCATCCCCGAGCCGACGACCTCCCGCTCGCGGAATTCGAACACGACCGGGCTTTCATCCCGGTACACGCCGCGCAGAAGGCCGACCATCCGCCCCTCGGCGTCCACCACCGGGCTGCCGCTCGACCCGGGCACGACCCAGACGTTGAGGCGCAGCCTCTCCTCCGAGACGGAGCTGACGATGCCCTGGGTCACGGCGGGCGTGTTCTCCGGGGAGACGCTCACGACGGCGATCCAGGCGCCCGGTCCCAGCCGGGAGGCGCTGCCCTGGGAGAGGGGCGCCAGGCTTTTGTCCTTGGCCCGGATGACGGCGATATGGGTCTCGGGATCCATCCCCAGGAAGTCGGCCTGAATCCACCGTCCGTCCGAGGCCAGGACGCTGACCTTCTCCTCGGTGGAGGAGATGAGCGCCGT
>VGJG01000426.1 GCA_016867615.1 Candidatus Aminicenantota bacterium
TATCTCGGTTACTATAATCCCCTCGCGGAGCCGGCTGAGATCAAGCTTGACCTCGAGAAGGCTAAGATGTGGCTGGCCAAAGGCGCGCGTGCGTCCCGCACGGTTCAATCCTTATTGCACAAAGCGGAAAAGCGGGCCAGGAAATCCCCGTAAGGCCGTCACCGACGAAAGGAGGTCGCCGTGAAAGAACTCGTTGAACTCATCGCCAAAGCGCTCGTGGACAACCCGGAGAAAGTGCTGGTTTCCCAGCTCGAAGGTGAGCAGACCACCATCCTGGAGCTCAAGGTCGCTCCCGAGGACCTGGGCAAGGTGATCGGCAAGCAGGGCCGGACGGCCCGGGCCATAAGGATCATTCTCGGCGCCGCGGGCATGAAGCTCAAGCGGAGATTCAACCTGGAGATCATTGAAAAAGGCTGATTTTCTCCAGCCCGTCGGCCGCATTCTCAGGAGCCAGGGAGCCGGCGGCGAGCTGAAATTCAAACGGTTCCCGGATTTCAGTCTGGAGGGAGCGTCCGTTCTTTTCCTCGGGAAGGAGGGCGGGAGCGCAAGACGCTTCGAGGTCGAATCCGTTCGCCGCGAGCGGGGGAGCGACTTCCTCAAGCTCGAGGGCGTCGACAGCCTGGAGGCGGCCGAAGCCCTGCGGGGGTTCGATGTCCTGCTCCCGGTGGATTCCCTCGCTTCGCCCGGGGAGGGGATGTACTTCGCCGGGCAGCTCGAAGGCTGCAGGGTGGCGACCCTGGACGGCCGGGAGCTGGGCGTCGTGACGGCCGTCGTCCCGGTCGGCGAATCCGGATTTTTGGTCGTCGAACGGGAGGGGAGGGAAACCCTCATCCCTCTCGCCGAGGGCATCTGTCGCGATATCCGACCGGAGGAGGGGTTGATCCGGGTGGACCCGCCGGACGGCCTTTTGGACCTGAATGAGATTTGATATAATCACCATCTTTCCCGAGATGTTCGCCACGGTCTTCTCGGGCGGGGTGGTCCGCAAAGCCGTGGAGAAAGGATTGATCCGGGTGAACGTGCACAACCTGCGGGATTTCACGACGGACAAGCACCGTCAGGTGGACGACCGCCCCTTCGGCGGCGACGAGGGGATGGTCATGAAGCCCGAGCCGATCTTCGCCGCCGTCGAGAGCCTCAGGGGAGGCTCGGACGATCCCGCCTTTCTGCTCTCCCCCCAGGGACGTCGGTTCGACCATCGCCTGGCCCGGGAGCTGGCCCGGCATCCCCGGATCATTCTCATCTGCGGCCGCTACGAGGGCGTGGACGAGAGGGTGAGCCGGTTTCTGGCCGCCGAGGAGCTGTCCATCGGCGATTACGTCCTGACCGGGGGGGAGCCGGCAGCCGTGGTCGTCGTGGACGCCGTCTCCAGGTTCATCCCGGGAGTCGTGGGCAAGGAGGGCTCCGTGGCCCAGGATTCCTTCAGCCGCGGCATCCTGGATTTTCCTCATTACACGCGGCCGAGGGAATTCCGGGGCATGAAGGCTCCCCAGGTCCTCTTTTCCGGGGATCACGGCAAGATCTCCGCCTGGAGGCGGAAGAAAGCCCTGGAAAAAACGAGTCTCATGAGACCGGACCTCATGGAAGGGGCCGATCTCAGCCCCGAAGACAAACGCCTCCTGGAGCAGACGACTGCGCCGGGGAAAGAGAGGAAATCGTCATGAACGTCATAGCCGCCTACGAAGAGAAGCATTTCAAGAAGGACCTTCCCTCCTTCAAGACCGGGGACACGGTCAAAGTCCACCTCATCATCAAGGAAGCCGACAACAAGGAGCGCATCCAGGTCTACCAGGGCGATGTCATCGCCCGCCGGGGCTCGGGTCTGGGCGAGACCTTCACCGTGCGCAAGGTGTCGTTCGGCGTGGGAGTGGAGAAGATCTTCCCCCTCCACTCCCTGGCGGTGAAGAAAGTGGAGGTCGTCAAGCGCGGAAAGGTGAGGCGGGCCAAGCTGTACTATTTGAGGCAACTGAAGGGCAAGGCCGCCCGGTTGAAGGAAGACCGGTCCTGAGGAATGGCTCCCGGGCGGTCCGGGCCGCTTCGGACCCAGGGCGCCGGTCGAGGAAAGGTGCCTGATTTTTCAATCGAGCGGGAATGCGCCCGCGGGGACGGCTTGGAGATCGCCGGCGTGGACGAAGCCGGGCGGGGGTGTCTTTTCGGACCCGTGGTG
>VGJG01000427.1 GCA_016867615.1 Candidatus Aminicenantota bacterium
CCGGCCCGAGGACCTGGAGAAGGAGATCTGGGCCGAGATCGAGAGGATCAAGAAGGACGGGGTGACCGAGGAGGAGATCCAGAAGGCCAAGAACCGCGGCGAGGCCATGTTCATCCGCAGCCTCGCGAGTACCGCCGGACTGGCCGGGCGGATCGGCCGGGCCGATCTCCACCGGGGCTGGCGGTCCATCCCGGACGACCTGGAGGCCCTCAAGAGCGTGACGAACGAAGACATCAAACGCGTGGCTGCCGAGTACTTCGTCAAGCCCAACAGCCTGACGGCCGTCTACGAGCGGAAGGCGGGGCGGTAAGAGAGGAGCATGACCATGAAAAAGACCCTGACCGCCATCCTGGCGATCGCGTTCGTCTTCGTCGGCCTGGGCCTGGGCCAGGCGACGCACCCCGACCAGCTGAAGTACCCGGGCCTCAAGTTCGACCCGCCCGATCCCAAGGCCTTCCGGACGGAATACGCCAACGGGCTCCGGGCCTACGTCCAGGAGGACCGCAGCCTGCCGCTGTTCAATATCACGGCCCTCATCAACTTCGGCGGGCTCTACATGGCCAAAGACAAGGCGGGCCTGGAACGCATCATGAGCGACGCCTATATCAGGGGCGGGACGCGGACGCGCGATGGCGATGCCATCGAGGAGCGCATCGACTTCCTCGGCGGGTCGCTCGCGTTCAACGTCGGGGAGAGGACGTCGACGCTCTCGCTGTCGGTCCTCAGCAAAGACCTCGACGAGGGCCTGGCCCTCTTCTTCGACGTCCTGATGAACCCCGCGTTCCGCGAGGAGGCCTTCAAGCTGTCGCGGGCCCGGCTCATCGAACAGCTGCGTCAGGCCAACGACCAGCCGGCGTCCGTTCTCAGCCGCGAGTACGAGAAGCTCCTGTACGGCGAGCACCCCTTGACCTGGCAGGCGACGCGGGCGACCTACGAGAACGTCGCCGTCGCCGACCTCAAGGCCGTCCACGACAAGCACTTCTTCCCCAAGAACATCATCTTGGCCGCGTCGGGGGACTTCCGGAAGAGCGACCTGAAGGTTAGGATCGACAAGGCGGTCTCGGGCTGGAAGAACCGGACCCTGTCCCTGCCGGCCTTCTCCAAGGATTTCCAGGCTCCCGAGCCGGGCGTCTATTTCATCCAGAGGGCCATCAACCAGGGCTACGTCAGCCTCGGCCACCTGGGGATCGAGGAAACCCATCCCGACTTTTTCGCCGTCCAGGTCATGAACTTCATCCTCGGCGGCGGCAGCTTCACGTCGCGGATCACGACCAAGGTCCGGTCGGACGAAGGGCTGTCCTACAACCAGGGCAGCCGGTTCACGACGAGGTGGGGCTTCCCCGGCACGTTCTCGGGCTACGTCCAGACGAAATCGTCCACGGTCGGGTACGCCATCTCCCTCATCCTCGACGAATTCCGCCGCATCCGCGAAGAGCGCGTCACGGACGGCGAGATGGAGACGGCCATCAATTACTATCTGGAGAGCTTCGCCGGCCAGTTCGAGATGCCGCAGTCGGTGATGCAGAGCTTCGCCACGCTGGAGATGCAGGGCAAGCCGATGGACTATTACAAGACCTACCGATCGAAGATCGAGGCCGTGACGAAGGAGCGGGTCCTTGACGCCGCCCGGAAATACGTCCATCCCGATAAAGCGGGCATCCTCATCGTCGGCGACTGGGAGCCCTGCAACGAGGGCGGCGACAAGTGGCCCGGCCCCCTGGAGAAGCTCGGCAAGGTCCGCCGGATCACCCTGACCGATCCGCTTACCGGGCAGGAGATCAAGACTCCCTGAGCCGCGAAGCGCCGCCCGCCGCGCGCGGGTTCGCGGAAGGCCGGGGCCCGCATCCCGGGCGGGAATTTATTCGCCCGCGCCGACGCCGGCGCGGAGATGATCGAGAGGTGAGGTGATGGCCGTGCCCTATTCGGCCGGGACCGTCCGGGAGCTGGCCCGCCTATACGCCGGCCACGAGGTCCTCCGGCCGTTCCGGATCCGCTGTCACGAGCCCGGGGCGGTCCTCGAGGTTGGATTGCGGGGCGTCTTCCCCGGCGGCCGGGCGGACGTCCGCCTCGAGGTCGAGCGGTTCGTCGGCGGAGGCTACGCCGGCCAGGTCTACAAGGTCCGTTTGACGGACGTCGTCCGCCGGGAGGGCGAGGTCGAGGGGCTC
>VGJG01000428.1 GCA_016867615.1 Candidatus Aminicenantota bacterium
CTTTTTGCGGTCCCGTTCCTGATTCTGGCGGCCGGAGGGGCTGCCCAGAAGAAAAAAACGCCGGAAGTCCCTCCGCCGGCACCGTCGCCCGCCGACATCGCCCGGGACGAGTCCTTCTGGTTCCCGGTGCAGGCGGCCTTCGACATCGACCGGAGCGTCATCAACCTCAACAACGGCGGCGTCCATCCGGCGCCCCGGGTGGTGATGAACGCCCTGCACCGCCACCTGGATTTCGCCAACGGGGCCCCGACGCACAACGCCTGGAGTTTTCTGCGGCCGCGCAAGGAGCTCGTGAGGAAGCTCGTGGCCGACACGTTCGGCTGTTCGCCCGAGGAGATCGCCCTCGTCCGGAATGTGACCGAGGCCCTCCAGATCGCCCTCCTGGGGATCGAGCTCAAGCCCGGGGACGAGGTCCTGACCACGGAGCACGACTACCCCTCGATGAAGAACGCGCTCTACCAGAGGCAGAAGCGGGACGGGGTGGTGGTCAGGACGTTCTCCTTTCCCACGCCGCCCGCGAGCCTGGCGGAGCTGACCGCGCTCTTCGAGAGGAACGTCACCGAGCGGACGAAGCTCATCCTGCTCTGCCACATCACCAATCTCACCGGGCAGATCTTCCCCGTCAAGGAGATCTGCCGCCTGGCCCGGGCGCGGGGCATCGAGGTCGTCGTGGACGGGGCCCACGCCTTCGGCCACTTTGACTTTAAGGTCGGGGACCTGGAGTGCGACATCTACGGGGCGAACCTCCACAAGTGGATGATGGCCCCCATGGGCAACGGCTTTCTGTACGTGCGGCAGGAGAGGATCAGGGACATCTGGCCGCTCTTTCCGGCGGCCGACCCCCTGGGCGACGACATCCGCAAGTTCGAAGCCTACGGCACCCAGCAGGATGCCCTGTGGGCCGCCGTGCCTGAAGCCGTCGCCTTCCACGAGGGCATCGGAGCCAAGAATAAAGAGGAGCGGCTCCGATATCTTCGGGAATACTGGAGGCTGGGCCTCAACGACCTGCCCGGCTTCCGTTTCCTGACCTCGCTCGACCCCGAGCAGTCGTGCGGCATCGGGACGTTCTGCGTCGA
Organism: Candidatus Aminicenantota bacterium; assembly: GCA_016867615.1. Taxonomy (GTDB): domain Bacteria; phylum Acidobacteriota; class Aminicenantia; order Aminicenantales; family JAFGAV01; genus JAFGAV01. Next base: position 1,077 of record VGJG01000428.1, read on the forward strand.
GGGCGCGGACAACGCCGCTCTGGCGGCGTTTCTCCTCGACCGCTACCGGATCATCACCTCGACCATCAAGCTGCCCGAGGGGCCGACGGTCATCCGGGTCACGCCCAGCGTCTACACCACCCTCCACGAGCTCGACGTGTTCGTCCGGGCGGTCGGGGAGTTCGTCGCCGCCAAGGACCGGTGAGGCTTTGGCCTCCGATCCTTCCTCCAGTCCTCGTGTTTCCGTGTAGGAGGTGGAGACGGAGGGGACTCCGCGGCGGTTGGCCGACTTCCGTTCGGGCGGACTCAGCCGGAGCTCTTGGAGCCCGCGAGGAAGCTCTCCAGCCGCCGGCGGTCCTCTTCGGATATCCTGGTGATGCGGATGCCCATGCCCTGCATGCTCTGGATCCAGGCGACCTCACCCTCCCCGGAGATGGGGGTTTCGGATGCGTCGCCGGGCAGGACGAACCGAAAGCTGATGATCGAGCGCTGCGGCAGGGGATGGAGCGTGTCGATGTAAAACCCGCTGGAGGAAAGGTCCGCGATCCGGTCGTTGAAGAGAAGGCCCCTGTGTTCGTAGCTGACTTCGGCCGCGGTCGGCAGCCGCGCGTCTTTTCTCTCCCAAGCGTCCATGGGGCCTTTTATAGCACACTTCGCCTGCCGGTTTGAAGGCCCGGCTCCCCGGGCCGGATTGCGGCGGGGAGGCCGGGACGACGCCAAAAAAAGCCGCCCCCGGGGGCAACCTTTTTCCGGGTTCGGGCATCTATAGGGTCAGGAGCAATGGAAGTGCAAGGCTCAGTCCCCGCAGCGACCCTGGCCAAGAACGCCGGAATCATGGATAATCCCTTATATCTCAACCGGGAGACCGCCGGCGCCATGAACGACATCCAAACCCAAGCGAACGAGCAACTTGCCGACCTCATCCGCAGGGGAGCAAGCGGGGAAGAGAGGGCTCTGGAGCTGCTCTACAGCCGCTTCAAGCGCCCCCTCTACAGCCTGGCCTGCCGTTATACGGGCAACGCCTCGGCCGCCGAGGACGTCCTCCAGGAGGTCTTCCTCAAGGCCTTCACCCGGCTGGGCGAGGTGAACAACCCG
>VGJG01000429.1 GCA_016867615.1 Candidatus Aminicenantota bacterium
TGGGCGACACCCGAGATGAGAATCGCTCCCGTGGCCGCCGCATCGGCCTATGCGCACGCCGCGCCCGAAAAGATCGGTCCGGATGCGGTGCCGCCCTTTCAGGGCTTGCGCTAACCACGCCCTTTTTCCCAGGGCTCACGCCCTGGGCTGTCTTATTTCGCCCCCTTCGGGGCTCCCCACTGTCTGAATCGCAGCTATAGTTAATGAAGTGCTTGAACCGCGCAGACACGGGGGCTCCGCGGAGACCGCAGAGAGGACCGTAAGATCATGACGCGGCTTGGACTGAGCGATCATGCAGCGGCGGTGGCCGGGGCAACGGTCAAGTCCGAGCCGGGCCTGACGGTGGTCGACCGGGAGTACGAAAAGTGCCGCGCCAAGTACCCCACCGTTGCATTGTCTCCCGAGGAGTTCAGGAACCGCGTGACGTCGGTGCTCAGCGGCATGGCGGCCGGCACGGCTGATGGAATGGGCTCCGCCGCCTGGAGCATTTCCCTGGAAAAGATTCATTGCTCCGACCTGTTCCTGGCCACGGCTTGTGCGCTGGGCAACCGGATCGCTTGGGAGTGCTTTGCCGATGAGTATCTCGCTCTGATCAGAGGTTTTGCCGTCAGGTCCTGCCGCAGCCTGGACGAAGGGGAGGAGCTGGCCCAGGAAATCGTCTCCAGTCTCCTGGAAGGCTCGCTTTCGGCGGGCGCGGTCCCGGGCGCGCAGGCCGGAGGGGTGCTGTCCGGCAAGCTGGCCGGTTACACGGGGCGCGGCCCGCTGGCGGGCTGGCTGCGGGTCGTGGTGGCTCATGCGGCGATCGACGGCCGCCGCCGCAAACGACCCTCGTCCTCCCTGGACGAAATGATGGACCGGGGGAGAGACCCCTCCGCGGCCGCCGAAGGATGCTCGGCCGCGGAAAGACCGGATCCGGGCGAGGCGCGTTGGGCCGAGATACTGTCCGGCCTGCTGGCAACGACCATTGCGGGCCTGCCCGCTCGAGACCGGCTGCTCCTGGCGCTCTACTACGCGCAGGGTGTTTCTCTGAAGCAGATCGGAAGGCAGTTCGGCTTCCATGAGGCTACCGCCTCGCGCCGGCTCGATCGGCTGCGGCGTCGGATCCGCACCGAGGTGGAGCGCTCCTTCCGCAGGCGGCATCGCGTCTCCGGCAGGGAATTGGACCGGATCTGGCGGTCTGTGACCGCGAACGACAGTCTGTCGCTGGCGGGGGTACTCGGCGTGGGAAGCGGTGACGCCGGAAAAAGTGCCCTGCAGCTGCAAGATCCGCCGGCGTCATCGTCATCACCATGAGGGGGACGTGTGAAACGCAAGATCCCGGAAGAGGCGATTCGGAGAATCATTGCCCGGCAGGCCGCCGGGGGTGCCGGCGCCTGCATCGATGAGAATGCCTTCGCCGCCTATCTCGAAGGCTCTCTGGCCGCGGCCGAGACTGCGAAGGTCGAGGCCCACGCGGCCGGGTGCCTGCGCTGCCAGGAAGTCCTCGGTCTACTGATGCGGACCGCGGAGGCGGAACAGGCCGGCGGGTTTGGTGACGCCGAGGTTGCCCCGGCCGCGCCCCGCGGCCCGGTCCGCCTGATACTTCCCCTGGCGAGCCTCGCCGCAGCCGTGTTCTTCATGGTGGCCGGCATCGTCGTGTTCCGCAATGACCCGCGGCTGGTTCAGAAGCCGCGGGCCGTGCAGGTGGCCGATAGCCGCACCTCGCCAGCCTCTCCGCAGGCTCCGGCCCCGCTCGAGGCTGCCTCGGCCGGCCGGGAAAAGGATCAGGGCGCGCAAATCCCGGCCCGGGCCGGGGACCGGCTGCCGGCTGCGCCGAAGGACTTTCCTGCGCCCGGGCCGGAGAAGGTTGCCGAGTCGGCCCCGCCGCCTGCGGCCCAGGTGGCGGCCCAGGTTCAGGCGGAAGACAAAAAGGGCAGTCGGGGCGACCCGGTCAGACTGGCTGGAGGTCTGCCATCCGAAACTCCTGCGGCGGATCCCCAGAGTAAAGGGGAGAGGATCGCGGGAGGCGCGATGACGGGAGCGGAACGGGCGGAGAAAGGAGCAGTGGAGATGGCCGCTGTTTCCGCTGATAGAGAAACCATGAGAGGCTACATGAGGCAAGCCGCACTCAGCCCGCAGGCCCTTCGCTCCGAGTCCGAT
>VGJG01000430.1 GCA_016867615.1 Candidatus Aminicenantota bacterium
GGCCACCTTTTCGGCCTGGCTGTACCGCATAACGATCAACGCCTCTCTCAGCCATCTCCGGTCCTGCCGGCACGAGAGAAAAGGCGCGGTGCCGCTCGGCGCCCTCGAGGGCGTGCTGGCCGCGCCCGCCGAGGCCGCGGACGGCGGCGACCTGCGGCGGCCGCTCGAGGAGGCCATCCGGGAGCTCCCGGAGCGCCTGAAGAGCGTGTTCCTGCTGCACGACGTCCAGGGCTTCAAGCACGAGGAGATCGCGTCCATGCTCGGCCTCTCGACCGGAACGACGAAATCCCATCTCTTCAAGGCGCGGCTCAAGCTTCGGGAACGCCTCGCACGGTCCGGGGCCCTGTCGGGCGCGAAAAACAAGGAGCAACGATCATGAACTGCCGAAGAGCCCAAAGAAACATCAGCGAACACATCGACGGAGCGCTCGATCCCGGCCGCCGCTCCGCGCTCGAGACGCACCTCGAGGGCTGCGCCGGTTGCCGCGCCCTCCTGGCCGACCTGGAGGAGATCGCCGGCCGGGCGAAAGACCTGGCGCCCCTCGACCCTCCCGACAGGGTATGGCTCCAGATTCGGGCCGGGCTCCGCGAAAGGCGGGCCGAGGCGGCCGGACGCTCCCGGCTCGTCCCCTTCCCGGCCGGGCGGCGCTTCGGACTGCGCTTCGCCCTGGCGTCGGCGGCGGCCCTGCTCGTCGTCGCCGGCGGGCTGCTCGTTTTCCGGCCCTGGCAGCCCGGCCTCGCGCCGCTCGAGGCGGAGAAAGCGGCTCTCAACCGGAGGACCTTGGACAAGCTCGACGAGGCGGAATGGCATTACAACGAGGCCATCAAGGCCTTGCGGGAGGCCGTTCGATCGAAGAGCGGAAGCCTCGACCCCGAGCTGGCCGTGGTCTTCGCCGCGAACCTCGAGATCGTGGACGCGTCCATCGAAGCCTGCCGACGGGCTGTGCGGACGGACCCGCGCGACATCAGCGCCCGGAACGCGCTCCTGGCTTCCTACGGTGAGAAAGTCCAGGTTCTGACCGCCTGGGCCTCGGCCCAGAAAACGGCCGCCCCGGACGTCCAACCTTCGGCCAAGCTCTGAATAAAAAATGAAATTCATGAACGAAAGGAGAACATCCATGAGACTCAGAAAAACGACAGCGATCCTGGCCGCGGCCGCCCTGCTGGCCCTGGCCGCCGCGCCCGCCGCCGCGAAATGGGGCGACGGGGATTCCAGGGAGAAATACGAGGAAAAATTCCAGAAGACGGAAAAGCTGGCCGCGGACGGCCGGGTCTTCCTGGTCAATATCTCGGGCGACATCAAGGTCGCGACCTGGGACAAGGCCGAGGTGTTCATCGACGCCCTCAAGGTCTCCCGGGCGAAAACCGCGGAGAGGGCCAGGGAGAATGCGGCCCTGGTCAAGGTCGAGGTCAGCCGCATCGACGGCCGGCTCGAGATCAAGACCAAGTACCCCGAGGGACGGGACCAGAAGAAGGACCACAACGTCTCCGTGCATTACGTCCTCACCATCCCGTCCGGGGCCGAGATCGAGGTCAAGAACGTGAGCGGCGACGTCCGAGCCGAGAACGTCGGCGGCCGGGCCAAGCTCGAGACGGTCTCGGGCGACATCGCGGCCTCCCGGATGGCCCGCGGCGGGACGTTCGTCGCGGTCAGCGGAGAGCTGGTCCTGTCGGACATCTCCGGCGGCCTGAAGGCCAAGACCGTCTCGGGGGATATCAGCGTCTCGGGGGCGACCGGCTCGGTCGGGGCCAAGACCGTCTCGGGCGACATCAAGCTTCGGGGCCTGAGCGACTCCAAATCCGTCGAGGTCAACGTCCTGAGCGGCGACGTCGACTTCGAGGGGACCCTCAACCCCGAGGGCGTCTACAGCTTCGAAGCCCACAGCGGCGACGTCACCCTCCGTCTTCCCGAGAATGCGGCCTTCAGCTTCAGCTTCAAGAGCTTCAGCGGCGACATCAGCTCGGACTTCAAGGCCGTCGTCGAGCTGCAGGGCAAGCTCAAGGACTCGCGGCGCGACATCCGGGGCGAGGTGAACGGCGGCGGCGCCGACCTGACCTGCAAGACCTTCAGCGGCGAGATCCGGCTCAAAAAGCGCTGAACGGCTGACGCTCCCCTGTAAAGGAATGC
>VGJG01000431.1 GCA_016867615.1 Candidatus Aminicenantota bacterium
GAGATCCTCGAAGAGGACCCCCTCGCCTGATGAACAAGAGCCGGCCTCTTCCCTCGATTCCCGCCGGCTCCTGGGTCGCCGTCGACACGAACATTCTCATTTACGTCAACCAGGGCCGCTCGCCGCAATGCGTCGGGTTTTTGGGGCGCTGCGCGGGGAGCGAGCTCCAGGGAGTCGTTCCCGCTTCCATGCTCGCCGAGCTCGTCCATGCGTTGATGCTCATCGAGGCGCGCGAGAACCATTGGATCGAGAGGGGCAATCCCGCCCGGTCCCTGGCCGAGCGCCCCGACCTCGTCCGACGGCTGAGCCGTTATGAAGCCAGCCTGAGGGAATTTTCCGCCATCGGGCTGAGGGTCGAACCGGTCGGGGAAGGGGACTTCTGGGAGGCCGTCCGCATCCAGCGGGAAGCGGGCCTGCTCACGAACGACGCCCTGCTCCTGGCCGTAGCCCGCCGCCTCAACTGCGAGGCCGTCGCCTCTGCGGACAGACGGATCGCCGCAGCGCCCGGCTTTAAGGTTTACTCTCCGAAGGATATTTGAGAGGCGGGCGGCGTTCGAAGATGTTCGTCATCAGCCCCCTAGGGTCCGGACAAGCCAGAGGTGGAGGGGCAGGGCGGCCTTGAAGCGCTCTAAACAGTAGTCAAGGAGCCGTGCCGAATAAAATTCCCGCGGGATGGGGGTTTCATATGGCGACGACAAATGCCTTGGCCGGCTCCATGACTTCCGCTTCAAAAAGCGGCCCGATGCGCCTCGAACCACTCCCGGTTGTTGTTGCGGCGCATACCTTCGAAAAAACGGACGGTCTCCTTGGAGAATCCGGAGAAGGTATTTTGGCTCATTGTGCTTGGGGTCGGCTTCATTCTATCAGTCCGATTCGGCCAAGGCAATGCCAATCATCTTTTGGTTAAGGTCATAGCGCCCACGAGCCGCGGCGGCCGGGCTTCTGGCGGCCGTCGCCGAATCTGAAGCGCCTTGCCGCCTCGCAGTCCCCGCGCCCAGGACGAATATTCGCTTTGATCCAAACAATAAGTCATTGAAAAAACGCAATTCTTCTGCATAATGAGAGCTGAGCAGCCGAATAAGGAGGCAACCATGCCGGAATCGATCCTCGTCGGATACGCGAGCCGCTACGGGTCGACTCGGGAAGTCGCCGAGGCCGTCGCGGCGATCTTGAGCGAAAAAGGGCTCGATGTCGATCTTCAGCCCCTGCGGAAAGTGGAATCGCTCGAATCCTACCGGGCCGTCGTGCTGGGGGCGCCCCTCTTCATCGGGCTCTGGCACAAGGATGCCAGGAATTTTCTCGCCCGGAACCGGGAGGCCCTGGCCAAGCTGCCGGTCGCGATTTTCACGCTCGGCCCCCTCAATAAAGAAGAGAAGGATTGGGCGGAGGTGAAGGGCCAGCTCGATAAGGAGCTGGCCAAATATCCCTGGCTCAAGCCGGTCGCGTCCGAGCTTTTCGGCGGCAAGTACGACCCCGGCAAGCTCCGCTTCCCCTACAAGCTGCTCGTGACCATGCCGGCCAGCCCCCTGCGCCACATGCCGGCCAGCGACGCCCGGGATTGGGAGAAAATCCGCTCCTGGGCCGCCGGCCTGGCGCGTCCACTCCGGCCGAACAAGCCGAAGTAAGGACCATCGAATGAATGCGCCCTGATCGCGGGCGCCGGCAGACATAAGGATATTTCAGGCGCGCTTAAGACGCTCGGTCTCAATCTAGGATTTCGACGTTCGAAAACTCTTCTTCCGCGGTCAGGCGGACGCGCTTGATGAGGATGCCGCCGTCGACCTTGAAACGGGATTTCTTCAGGAAGGGGTAGCGTCCCCGAATGACCTCGATGTCGGCCAGCATCCTCAGCTCTTTGACCAGGGCCGGGTTTTTGGATGGCCAGGCCTCGACCCTCAGGATGTCGAACGACTCCGCGTCCACCTGATAGGTGCCCTCCCATGATTCGTCGTCGGGAACCTTGGAGCGGGCTTCGATCGTCGCCGCCCGAAGGCCGTTGAGGTTCCGGTCGGCGCCCCGGCGAAATTCATAGAGCCCGCGCTTGTCGGGGCCGAAGGGCAAAAAATCATCCAGGGTGAATGTCCTGTGCGCCCGTCCTCGCGGCCGCCCCATTAT
>VGJG01000432.1 GCA_016867615.1 Candidatus Aminicenantota bacterium
GGCTGACGCTCGAGCGGGTGGCGGCGGCGGCCAAGACGGCGCTGCGGCCCGAGGCCGTGGTGTGGGTCGTGGTCGGCGACCGGGCCAAGGTCGCGCCGACGCTCGCGGGGCTCGGCTTCGGCGAGGTGCGCCTCATCGACGCCGACGGGAGGCCGATGAAGTAAGACGGGGTCGCGTCTACACTTTCCACTTTTTTAGAATCGGATTTAGGGCGGCTCGAGAGAGCCGCCCTTTTTTTGCGCCGCGATGCGTCGCGGCGATCCAAAGCGGTCTCGTGCGACCGCACTCCAAAGCGGCGACGTGCCGCCGCGCTCCAGAGCGCCCGGAGGGCAGCGAGGCAAGTATCAGAAAAGCGAGGCTGGCGCGCGGCAAGGCGTCCGGAGGAACGGAAGGATTCAGAGCTTGAGCATCACTCGGCAGAGGCAGGGCAATATCCGCCGCGAGATAGGCTGAACAGCCCGACGCCGGCCGCTAGAAATAAACCGTCAATCCCGCTGTGAGCATCGAGCCGAGGTCGTACGGCTCCGGGGAATAAGCCGACGCTCCGGTGTCGACATAATAAAGGCCCGTGGCCTCGTTCTGGAAATACATCAGGTCGGCCATTGTCAGGTCGAGGCAGATCCAGCGCAGGGGATAGAACCGGAGCCCAATAGTGATCGCCGTTGCCCAGTGGCGGGAGACCCAACGGCCGTCGCCTTCATAGGAGCCCAGGCCCCGGCCGGTCGTGTCCTCCAGGTAGCGAACGTCGAGATCCCGTCCGTAAGCGCTGCAGGTCCCCGAGATGTATTCCTGCCTGAATTTCCACAAACCGAACTTGCAGTCCAGCCCGATGGGGATCTTTTTGAAGGGGATGAACACGAGGCCCAATGCGAAGCCGAAGGTCTGTGCCTTCCGGTCAGTCTGGGAGCGTTCGACGACCTGGTTGACGTAGCGGCCGAGCCCGGCGTCCCAATAATGCTGTGCTTCCCTCTCCAGCCCGTCGGGGAACCTCAGGGTCGGGACGTAGGTTCCCTCGAGGTAGACCAGGATCCTGAGGTTCTTTCCCCAGGCCGACGGGCTTCCCTCGAACAGCTTTGCCAGGTCATAGGAGAAGCCGAGTGTCGCCCCGAAGAAACTCTGGGAGGCGGCTTTGCTCCAGCCGGCGTTGACGTCATCAGATTCCGCCGCATCGACATACAACCAGGCGGTTCTGTTCGAGTCGACCGTGAAATTCTGGGGGAAGAGAGCGCCCGTAAACCGGCCGCCGAAGCCTGAAAGATAGATATTCCAGGGGCGCGGCTGATTTTCTTCTCCGGGATTCGCCCAGGCCGAAAGGGACGCGAGAAGCGCCAATCCCAGGATGCCCATGACCCTGGCCAGCATTCGAGTTGCAGCTGATCTCCGTGAACGATCGCACATGGAACGCCTCCTTTCCAAGATGAGCGAGATCGAGCACTTATGGCAAAGCGAGCGAAGTGCGTTTCTCATTCTAGCATAAGTAATTTAGGAAGTTCATCCAAATAAGACGGGGTCGCGTCTGACCTTTCTACTTTATTTACAACACCCACATCTGATTAGATGCGGCTCGGAAGGGCAGCCCCTTTATTAGGGGCTGAGACATGTCGCGGCGATCCAAAGCGGCCTCGAGCGGCCGCACTCCAGAGCGGCGACTTGCCGCCGACTCTAAAAGCAACTTGGTGCCGCCGCATTCAATAATTGAGCGGCGGGGCTGGAGAAAAAACGGAGCATCTAACCTTCTCCGGCGTCAGCAGCGATGATTTCATGTGCCGCCGGAAAAAAGAGATATTCCGTCGGGATTGTGCCGATGGCAAGAAGCGAGATATCCGCTGGGGGAGGTGCCGGGGCTACTCTAAAAAGTGGAAAGTGTAGACGCGACCCCGTCTTCGCCGCCGGAACGGCCGGCTCGTCGCACACGAGACGAGTCCGCGGGAGATCCGGGAGATCGCTGAGCTTTTTAAAATCTGGATGCGGCCGACGAAATGGCGATGATGGCGATGAGGATGCCCACGCCCATCACCACCCAGGAGACGATCATCATGATTTTGATGATGCGGAACATCCGTCCCAGGCGCTCAAACCCGTTATGAAGGTCCGAAGAATTCTTGGAGACCGCGT
>VGJG01000433.1 GCA_016867615.1 Candidatus Aminicenantota bacterium
CGACCTGCACCTTGAAGTGGACGACGGCCTCACCCTGGAGCAGGCTCACGACATGGCCAGCCACATCGAGCGCGACCTGAGAAAAGACATGCCGGACATCACCCGGGTAAACACCCACATCGAATCGCGCGGCCCGGGAGACGAGGAAGAGAGGGACGTCACGGCCGAGGAAGGGGGCCTCGTGGAGGCCGTCCGTTTCGTGACCGACCGGCTGGCCGGCAGGGGAGCGTGCCATGACGTCAGCCTCCGCAGAAAGGGCGGAAGGTGCGTCGCCTCGCTCCATTGCACTTTCGAACGATCCCTGTCCATCCTCGAGGTTCATGAGCTGACGACGCGCATCGAGGAGCAGCTCAAGAGGGAGATCCCCTCCCTGACGCGCGTCCTGGTGCACGCCGAGCCCGATTCTTCCTGAAGGCGCCCCCCGGAGCGAAGAATTTGAAACCCGGGCCGGATTGCCCTAAAATAAGGAGCCCGGTAAGGAGGAAGCGCCCCATGGCCGATGCAAAGAACAAAAAGCCTTCTTGCGCCCTGTCCAACCCCCTGTCCGTCATCCTGGACAAGGATCCCCGGGATTTCCGAAGGGAGGATTTCCTAAGGGTCATCAGCGAGAGGGGCATCGAGCGCATCACGTTCCACTACACCGCCCTGGACGGCAAGCTCAAGGAGCTCAAGCTCCCCGTGGCCGATGTCGCCCAGGCCGATTCCCTCCTGGCCGAGGGGGAGAGGGTGGACGGGTCGTCCTTGTTCAAGGGCATGGTGGACATGGGGCTCTCCGACCTGTATGTCGTGCCCGTGTACCGGACCGCCTTTTTCAACCCCTTCGACGGCGCTTCCCTGGATTTCCTCTGCCGCTACCTGAACAAGGACGGAGAGCCCGCGCCCTTCGCCCTGGACAACATCCTGGCCCGGGCGGCCGCGCAGTTCCGCGGCGCGACGGGCCTCGAGCTTCAGGCTTTGGGAGAGCTCGAATTTTATCTCCTGAGCGAGGGCGGGGAAAAGGCCTTCTCCGCGGCCAAGCAGAGGGGGTATCACGGCTCCGCGCCGTTCATCAAGAGCGGCGAGGTCCTGGACGAAATCCTCCGCCTCATCACCCAGATCACCGGGGCGGTGAAATACGGACACAGCGAAGTCGGGTTCGTCGAAAGCGTCCGGAGCGACATCAAGGAGATCCGGGGGCGAAGGGCCGAACAGCTGGAAGTGGAATTCCAGCCGCGCCCCGTGGAGGACACGGCCGACGCGCTCGTGCTGAGCCGGTGGATCATCCGCAACGTCGCCGCCCGCCGGGGGAGCGTGGTCACCTTCACCCCCAAGATCGAGGAGGGCATCGCCGGGAGCGGGCTTCATTTCCATCTCGAGCTTCTCCAGGCCGGACGGAACATCATGACCGGCCCGGACGGAAAGCTGAGCCCGGAGGCCAAGCGGCTCATCGGCGGGCTGTGTCACTACGCCGACTCCCTGACGGCCTTCGGCAACACGGTCAGCTCCGCCTACCTCAGGCTCGTGCCCAACCAGGAGGCCCCGACCCGCATCTGCTGGAGCGACCTCAACCGCAGCGCGATGATCCGCGTGCCCCTGGGCTGGTCCAAGCTCGGCAACCTGGCAGCGCGGCTCAACCCCGCGGAGACGGAGGGGGCGCGGCAAGCGCCGGGGCGGCAGACCGTCGAGCTGCGCAGTCCGGACGGGTCGGCCCTGGTCCATCTCCTGCTCGCCGGGATCGTCATGGCCGCCGAGTGGGCTTTCCGCAAGGACGGGTCCCTGTTCAAGGACAACGACCCCTTGAAGCTGGCGGACAGCCTCTATGTTTCGGGCAACATCTTCAAGGATCCCCAGCTCCTGGCCCGTCTTCCGGTCCTGCCCGCCTCCTGCGTCGCCTCGAGCCGCATCCTCATCCAAAAGCGCGAGCTCTACGAGCGCGAGGGCGTCTTTCCTCCCAGCGTCATCGATTACACGGCCCGGATGCTGACCGAGGAGAACGACGAGTTCATGAACGAGAAGCTGGCCGACCTCACCTCGGACGACAGGCTCCACGAGACGCGACGGATCATGCACAAGGACCTCCACCGGCACTGACGGCCGTCCGGCGGAACGATGACTCCCCGGGAGCGCTGGCTGGCC
>VGJG01000434.1 GCA_016867615.1 Candidatus Aminicenantota bacterium
AAGCTACCTCAGCCTGGCGGGTTTGAACCTAACCGTCGCCCTGCCGGCCTTGCGTCTTTACAGGCGCTACAGAGACGGGATGCACCGCCGGCCCCTTGACATGGGACAACCTTTCGGCCTCGCCTGTTCGCCTGTCCCCGGGAGGACAGAGGAAGTCATTGCGGCGCTCAAAGAAACGGGCGTCCGGCACACGCTCATCCGGCTCCCTTCCTGGGAGAGGCCGCTTCTCTCCGGGCACGCGCGGTTCGCGAGCGGCCTCCGCCGCGAAGGGTTCGACGTGACAGCCGCCCTCCTCCAGCGCCGGGAGGACGTGGTCAATCCCGTCGGCTGGGCCGGCTTTCTCGAGGATGCCTTCTCCGGTTTTTCTTCCCTCTGCTCCCATTTCGAGGTCGGGCATGCCTGGAACAGGACCAAGTGGGGCGTGTGGGATTTCCGGGAGTACATCGACCTGGCCTTGCCGGCCTTCTCCCTGGCCCGCCGGCACAGCGTCCGCCTGGTGGGGCCAGCCGTGATCGACTTCGAGTTTCATCTCTACCCGCCGACCCTTCGATGCCTTCCGTTTGACAAGGTGAGCTCCCTTCTCTATGTTGACCGGACCGGAGCGCCGGAGAATGCCCAGTTTGGCTGGACGACGGCCGGCAAAGTGGCGCTGTGGCGGGCGGTCGTGGATGCCTCCCTCGCTGAGCCCCGGGACTGCTGGATCACCGAGGTGAACTGGCCGATCCGAGGGACCGGCAAGTATTCGCCGGCGCCGGGAAAGCCGAGCGTGACCGAAGAAGAACAGGCGAACTACCTCGTCCGCTACTATGTCATCGTCCTGGCCAGCGGCCTGGTGGAGAGAATCTACTGGTGGCAGCTCGCCGCTCCCGGCTATGGCCTTATCGACAGCCGCGGGGAGCCCTGGCGGAGGAGGCCGAGCTTCCATGCCTTCAGGACGATGGCCGCGTTTCTCGAGGGCAGCCGTTTTGTCGGGAGAGCCGTGAACGGCCGGGCCGAGGTTTTCCTTTTCCGCCGAAACGGGGAAGAGTTCGCCGTCTGCTGGACGCGGGGCGGTCAGGTGGAGCACAGGTTCGCGCGAAAAATCGCGTCCGTCGTAGGCCGGGATGGCGAAAGAAAGCTCCCCGCGCCGGGCGGAGCAATCCGGGTTGAAGAAAGGCCCCAGTATGTTTTTTTCGGTTAAACTTCCCTTCGCCGAGCACGAAGTCCGGGACTACGAGCGCCGGCGCTACCGCGGCCTCGACCAGAGGCTCGTCCACCGCCGGGAAGTAAGAATCCTCCAGAGAATCATGGGGATCATCGATTCGGCGTCAGAAAAAAGCCGCGCGAGTTCACCCGGCCCCTATGTTCAGGCCGGTCGAGGGGATTCTGCCCATGAAAGGCCCGCGATTGAAAAAGCCCCCCGCGCCGCGAGTCCTGGTGATTGGCTCGCCAGCCCGGGGAGCTACCCGCCGGGTCTCTCCCGGCTGGCCCTGGATGCGCCCTGCGGCTACGGTCGTTTCTCCTCCTTCCTCGTCGAAAGGGGCTATTGCCTGGCGAGCGCCGACCTCTCCATTTCGATGGCCAGGCGGGCCTGCAACCGGGAGGATTTATCGACTATTCCCATGGGAATAGTATGTGATTTGGTCCGCGGCCTGCCCTTCAAGCCCGGCGTCTTCGCGCTCGTCCTGTCCATGCGGCTCTTTCACCATCTCCACGATCCGGAGGAGCGCCGCCGCGTCCTCCGGGAGTTCAGCAGGGTGGCTGGCGGCTGGGTCGTCCTCTCGTATTATCAGGCAAACGCTCTCCACCGGCTGCAGAGACGGCTTCGCCGTCTGGTGAAGAAGAGCCGGACCCGGATCCGGATGATCAGCCGCCGCGCGTTTCGAGAGGAAGTCAACGCAGCCGGGCTGAAAATCGTCCGCGTGTTTCCCCTGTTCAGGGGAATTCACGCCCAGCACATCGCCCTGCTCGAGAAAGGCTAAAATTTAATTTTCAGTCCGGCCCGCAAACTCAGCCCTCGCAAATCAAGCTCTGCTTCCCGGACGTCGAAAACGCCTGCTTCGGTCGGCGCCTTCTCCCGGAGGAAGAGGAGGGGCACGCTCTCGTCGCCGCTCGTGGCTTGCTGGAAGAAATA
>VGJG01000435.1 GCA_016867615.1 Candidatus Aminicenantota bacterium
CCTCGAGATTCCCTTCAGCGTCAACCCGCAGGCCAAAAGAGGCAGCCATATCCTTCAGGGCAGGGTGAAGTACTTCGCCTATTCTAGAAAAGAAGGCTGGTGTCTCAAGGACTCGGCCAAGTTTTCGGTGTCGTTCTCGACCCGCCAATTGACGATCAAGTAGGCCCGCGGCCCGGAGGGGAGGTCGCCGGACTATTCAACCAGCCCCGGAGCCGATACCAGGCCACGGTTTCGGCCAGCGCTTCGTCCAGGGGCGTCGCGGCCCGAAAACCCAGCTCCCGGGCCGCTTTGTTCACATCCACCGCCCAGTCGCCGTGCAGGGCTTCCCGGGTGAAGCTGGAATTCAGCGACTGTCGAGCCCCTCTTATTCGGGACGCCAATCCGGCGGCCGCGGTGAACAGACCGGCGGCCCGGCGGGAGAGACGGATGGCTTTGGCCTTTCGGCCGAGCAGAGCGGCCAGTGTCCGGCTGAAGGCCTCCAGCTCCAGCGGAGGGGAGGCGGCGATGTTGTAGATCTCCCCGCTGCGCACGGGAGGCCGGAGGAAGCGGAGAAGCGCCCTGACGGCGTCCTGGACATAAATGGCGCTGGCCCGGACCGGGATGCCGCGCAGCAGGGGGATGAACCCGAAGTCGATGATCTTCAGCAGGGTCAGGAAATCCTTGTCCCGGGGCCCGAAGACGAAACCGGGCCGCAACACGGTGACCGGGAGGGAACGGCTGCGGCGCAACGCTTCTCTCTCGCCCAGGAGCTTGCTCCGGCCGTAGGGGCTGACCGGGGACGGGAGGTCGGATTCATGACGGAGAGTCCCCCCCGAGGAGGGTCCTCCGGCGGAGGTCGTGCTGACATAAACGAAGCACGGCTTCAGTCCGCGGCTCTCGAGGGAGGCCAAGAGGCTTGCCGTGCCGAGATGGTTGACGGTATAATAATCGGCTTCACGCGAGGTTTTCGCGACCCCGGCCAGATGGAACACCGTATCGAGATCGCGGGGAAGCGGCGGGAGAGAAAACAGATTGCCCTCAAGAACGTTGACCGGGAGTCCTTGGAGCCAACCCGGTTTCCTCGGATCCCGGAGGAGAGCGAAGACTTCGACTCCCTCGGCGAGCAGCGCCTCGATGAGGTGGCTGCCCATGAAGCCCGAGCCCCCCGTGACAAACGCTTTCATGATTTTTGATTCTATCTTTTCGCCCGATGACGGTCAATCGCCCGAGCCGCGGCTGACGAGGAGGAGACGACGTGCCGTTCCATGCGCATGAGTTCCGGCCGTGTCCGGCAGACCCCGGTCCGATGGGAGGTCGGCGGTTCCGGGGGATCGCCCTCAGGAAGGCGGTCCTCGCCGCGGCCGTGTTATCCCTCGCCGTCGCTCTGGCGTCCCAGACGGCCATCCTGCCCCTCAGCGAAGTCAGGCCCGGGCTCCAGGGCAAAGGCCGCAGCGTGTTCAAGGGCAACCTGGTCGAGGAGTTTGATGCGGAGATCCTGGGCGTTCTGCCCAACGTCCTGCCCAAGAGAAGCATCATCCTCGCCCGGCTCAAGGGCCGGGGACTGGAGGATTCGGGGATCATCCAGGGCATGAGCGGAAGCCCGGTCTACGTGGAGGGGAAATTGATCGGGGCCGTGGCCTATGGCTTCTCCTATTCCAAGGAGCCCATCGCCGGACTGACGCCCATCGAGGAGATGCTGAGCCTTTCCGGACAGCCTGACTCCCCGCCCGTTTCCTACGCCTCGAGGAGCTTTCCCGTGGGCAAGTTCAGCCTCGAGGACTTCAGCGCTCTGTTCGCCGATGTTTTCGGCGCCCGGACTCCGGTGGAGGCCGACGGACGCCTTCTGCAGCCGATCGGCATACCCGTTCTTTTCCGGGGGATGAACGTCGGCGGTTTGGAGTCTTACCGGCCCCTGCTGGCGCGCATGGGGTTCTTCCCCGTCTCGGCGGGTCAGGCCTCGACGCTCGGCCCCGAACCGGCCGCGCCGGCCCTCTCGCTGAGGGGAGGAGACCCCGTGGCCATCCAGCTCGTGGGGGGCGATGTGGACGTGTCCGCCCTGGGCACCGTGACCCATGTCGACGGCGGGCGGGTGTTCGCCTTCGGGCATCCGCTTTACAACCTGGGGC
>VGJG01000436.1 GCA_016867615.1 Candidatus Aminicenantota bacterium
CAGGTCGTACCAGGTGTTGTAGAGCGTGTAGGGCCGCAAGGGGGCCGCGCGGATCTCATCCAGGTAGCGGAGGAACCCTTCCTTGACCCTGTCGTCGGGAGTGAGAGCCAGGGCGGCCCACTCGCCGGTGACGCCTTCGGAATCAACCCGCTCTCCGATCTCCTGTCCGCACCTCAGCCGGGCCCCCTGCGCCTCGAGAATCAAGGCGTTGTCCGCGGACGGCCATTCCAGGCCGGCGAACGCTCCCCCGCCCTCGAGCGCGAGGGCCACGGGCTGGCCGAAGCCGCCGGTTTTGATCCCACGGGGATTCCCGGACAGCCGGGCGTCATAGGCGTACAGGGCGTGCAAAAGGTGGCCGGATGTTCCCTCGCGCTTGGTGTAAGGCAACGGACGGCCGCGCTCGAAGACCCGCAGGCGGCGCCGGAGGGTCCGCGTGCCGTGGTTCAGCCTCACGGTCAGCTCCAGCCCCAGATGCGCCGGGCCCTCGAACAGAAGCGACCATTCCTGCCCCCCCTCGTCCGAACGCTTTTTGCTTCCCTTGAGCCTGAAGTCGGCCGGCCCGAGAACGCAGAACACGTCGCCGTTGTTCGCTTTCCCCGGCGCGCGCCAGCCGTTCCAGACGAGCTCGACCGCGAAACCGGAATCGTTCTCCAGGAACGGCCCTTCGGCGCGGGGGATCTCGAGACGTTCGCCCGCCAGGCGCCCGTTCTCCACCCGGACCGCCGCCCGCAGCAGGTCGTTGGACAGGATGTGTTCCTCAACCTGGGCGTCCGGAGCCCCTCCGGCAGTCAGTCCGCTCAAGAGCAAAACGATCAGAACGGCGCGCATGAGATTCCCTCCTCAATCAAAGAACCGGCTCGCCCCGGATACCCTCCCCTCCATCCGCGTTTCGGACGGAACGTGGACGGTGCCGTCCGCCGAGCCCGCAATGTTCGAAAGGATTTTGACACAAGTCCCCCTCCCGGGACAACGTCCCTCATGCTCCCCAAACCGCCGGGAACATCGCCGTCCCGAGATCCGTGGAGAGGTCTATCGGCCGGCCGACGTTTATGCTATATACCTCGTCATGAAGGCCGAGAGACTCGCCGCCGGCGCGCTGGTTCTGCTCTTTGCCGCGATTTACGGCCTGACGCTCCTTCCCGGGATCGGACCGACCGGGGACAACATCAAGTTCCAGTATGTCGGACGGGTGCTGGGCGTTCCCCATGCGACCGGTTATCCGCTGTACCTGGTCCTCAACCATCTTTTCACCGCCCCGCCCCTCAAGTCCGTGGCCTTCCGGGCGAACCTCATGTCGGCCGTGTTCGCCGTCCTGACACTGGTCTTTCTCTTCCTGGCCCTAAGCCGTCTGACGGCGAATGCTGCGGCCGCTTTCGTCGCCTCCTCTTTCTTCGGGTTGACGGCCACCTTTTGGTCCCAGGCCGTCGTGGCCGAGGTCTACACCCTGACCGCCTTCTTCCTGGCCCTGATCCTCTGGTCGCTCCTCGAGTGGCGGGCGACCGGCCGGGACGGATATTTCCTCGTTTTTCTCTGCGCTTACGGGCTGAGCCTGGGCAACCATCTGACGGTCGTCGCCTGTCTGCCGGCCGCCCTGGTTTTCGTCCTGCTCGTCGCGCCCGGGACGTTCCGCCGTCTGAAGTTCTGGCTTTTCGGGCTGGCCGCGCTCGTCGTCGGAGTCGGGCAATACGGCCTGCTGTTTCTGCGGACGGCCCAGGAAGCTCCTTACCTGGAGCACGAGATACGGACCCTGAACGATCTTGTCCTGCTGGTCACCGGGCATCAATTCCGGAGCCAGATGTTCGCTTTCTCCGTGAAGGAGCTCCTGGCCGACAGGATTCCCCATTTCATCCGGGCGCTGCTCGAGGACATCACCTGGCCGGGCTTGACCCTCGCCCTGGCCGGCCTGGTCTTCCTCTTCCTCCGAAGACGGAAGGTCTTCGTCCTGTGCTTCCTGGCGATTCTCGTCCAGTCGATCTGGATCCTGAGCACGGACATTCCGGATGTCGAGACGCACATGATCCCGGTCAGCCTGATCTGCTCGCTGGCCGCCGGTTTCGGCCTGACTTCCCTGATGTCCCTGCTCCGGA
>VGJG01000437.1 GCA_016867615.1 Candidatus Aminicenantota bacterium
GCAGGTCGTCGCCGCGGAGGTGATGGTGATCCCCCGCTCCTGCTCCTGGGCCATCCAATCCATGACCGCCGTCCCCTCGTCGACTTCTCCCATTTTGTAGGTGATGCCCGTGTAGAAGAGGATGCGCTCGGTGGTCGTCGTCTTTCCGGCATCGATGTGGGCCATGATGCCGATGTTTCTGACGCTGCCGATAGGATGCAATCGCGTCAATCCTCTTCTCCATCTTGCTCAAGGCCAGCGGCCCGAATCTCACACTCACCATCTATAATGAGCAAAAGCCCTGTTGGCTTCCGCCATTTTGTGCGTATCCTCGCGCTTCTTGACCGCTCCGCCGCGGCTGGCGACCGCGTCCATGATCTCGGCGAAGAGCTTTTCCCGCATGCTCTTCCCGCTCCGCTCATAGGCGTAATGAAGCAGCCAGCGGACCCCGACGGCGGTCGAACGGCTCAGGGACACCTCGATGGGCACCTGGTAGGTCGCCCCGCCCACGCGACGGGACTTGGTCTCCAGAAGCGGCCGGACGTTGTCCACGGCTTTCTCCAGGGTTTTCAAGGGATCTTCCTTGGCCCTGTCCTTGATAAGGGACATCACGCCGTAAATCGTGGCTTCGGCCGTGCTCTTCTTTCCTTTTTTCATGAAACTGCTGACGAATTTCGAAATGAGGCTGCTGTTGAAAACGACGTCGGGGGGCAGCGGCCTTTTCTTGATCTTCCCTCTGCGCGGCATGAGCGGCTCCTCTACTTAGCGGCCTTTTTTTCTTTGGGCCTTTTGGCGCCGTAGCTGGACCGGGCCTGCATCCGGTTCTTGACCCCCTCGCTGTCCAGGGTGCCGCGGATGATATGGTAGCGCACGCCGGGAAGGTCCTTGACCCGGCCACCCCGGATGAGGACGATCGAATGCTCTTGGAGGTTATGGCCCACCCCGGGGATATAGCCCGTGACCTCGATGTTGTTCGACAGGCGGACGCGGGCCACTTTGCGCATGGCCGAATTCGGCTTCTTGGGCGTCGTGGTGAACACCCTCGTGCACACGCCCCGTTTCTGAGGGCAGTTCTCCAGGGCTGGAGATTTGCTCTTGTCCTTCCTGAGCATTCTTCCTTTTCTGATCAACTGATTGACTGTCGGCAAAACGAAATCTCCTCGTAAAAACGATATTTATGATCCATCCCGGAGCAGGGCGTGCTAACCAGAGACGAATAGACGAATGTTAGCAAATATCCCTTGCCCTGTCAAGATTTTGGGGCCCGGGGCTCACTCCGTCAGCCCCGCCTCCCGGAAGAGGTCCTCGGCCGTCTTCTGCGGGGAGAGCTCCGCGTCCTCCTTGATCTCGACATCCCGGTAATATTTATAACCCGTTCCGGCGGGTATCAGCCGACCCATGATGATGTTTTCCTTCAGGCTGCGGAGGTGGTCGACCTTGCCGTAGAGGCTGGCCTCGGTCAGGACCCGAGTCGTCTCCTGGAAGGAGGCGGCGGAGATGAAGCTCTCCGTGCTCAGGGCGCTCTTGGTGATGCCCAGGAGCAGCGGCCGGGCCTTGGCCGGTTTGCCGCCTTTCTTGATCGCTTTCTCGTTCTCCTCCTGGAAGACGAACTTGTCCACCTGCTCGTCCACGAGAAATTCGGTGTCCCCGACCTCCTCGACCTTCACCCAGCGCAGCATCTGGCGGATGATGGCCTCGACGTGCTTGTCGTTTATGGTCACGCCCTGAAGCCGGTAGACCTCCTGGATCTCCCGGAGCAGGTACTCGGCCAGCTCCTTCTCCCCTAGGACGCGGAGGATGTCGTGGGGATTGACCGACCCGTCCATGAGCGGCGTTCCGGCCCGGATGCGCTCCCCGTCGCCGACGCTGAGATGCGCCCCCTTGGGAATGAGGTATTCCTTGTCGCCCACGAAATCCGACTTGACGGTGATCTTCCGGTAGCCGCGGATCAGGCCGCCGTACTGGACGAGGCCGTCGATCTCGGAGATGACCGCCGGATATTTGGGTTTCCGGGCCTCGAACAGCTCCTCGGCCCGGGGCAGGCCTCCGGTGATGTCCTTGGTCCGGGTGGCTTCCCGGGGGATTTTGGCCATCACGTCCCCGGCGAA
>VGJG01000438.1 GCA_016867615.1 Candidatus Aminicenantota bacterium
ATGCGGATCTTCCCGGCATCCTCCGGGTGGTGGACCGCCGGGAACAGGCTCAAGCCCAGGGCGTAGGCCCGGCCGTCCGGAACGTCGCGGGCGGAAAATTCCTTCACCAGTCCGGCCAGCTTCCGATGAAAGGCGGTCAGATCCTTGGGATGCAGCCGCGCCCCGGAAAGGAATACGAGCATATCGGACTCCGCCAGCTCTCCCGACTGCGCGCGCAGGATCGCCGCACTCAACTCATCGCGCAGGATTCCGAGCGCCATCTTCCTCTTGTCCGCGGGATTCAACCCTTCGAAATCGGGGACGAAGCTCGCCGCGGCGGCTCTGTAGTATTTCTCGAGATTTTTCCCGGTATCGCGCTTTTCCACCAGGACGATGAGCCCGGCGCGTTCCAGCATCTTGAAGTGGCGGCTCAAGTTGGCCGGGTGGACTTCCATCCGCCGCGCGACATGGGAAAGGGTCAACGCCCTCCCGGTCAGAACTGTCAGAATGGCCATGCGTGTGGGGTGGGCATATGCCCTCAGTTCCTCGATACCGGAAAGGCGTCTGCAGGCCGATGTTTTGAAATTGATATTAGCCATAGTTCTAATATTAGCAAATATGCTAATTAAATGTCAAGTCTCCCGCGCCGACACGAGGCCAAGAGATAGAGTCTTATCAAGAAGATCCGGCCTCATCCCTGAAGTTGGCCCGTTTGCTGGGACACGTCTTTCGCCATGGCGGGATTGTATCGTCCCCGGCACCCGGAGCGGACAGTGCTCTACCGGGTGATGTTTCATCATTTCGAGCGCTTCCTGGCGGGGTACGAGGGCCGGTTCGAGCGGGAGTACGGCTTCCTCAGGCCCATCATCAGGGAGGTCGCGGAGCGGTATCTGGACTGCGGCAACCCGCGCTGTGGATTCGCCCGCCTCCGGTGTCCGGATTGTCATGAGGAGCGGCTGGTCATGTTCTCCTGCCGCAGCCGGGGATTCTGTCCTTCTTGCCACGCCAAGCGGGTCGAGGAGTGGGCCGAGCGAATCCTCTCCTGGCGGCACAGCGGTTTCTCGGTGCACAGCCGGGTCCGGGCCAAGACGAAGACGGAGGCGGAGCGAGTCGGAAAGTACATGATCCGGCCGCTCATGGCTCTGGAGCGGTTCTCCTTCCTGGAGCAGGAGGGCAAAGTGGCATATCGATACGGACAGGCCGCCCGCGAGACAGAGACGATGGACTACCTGGAGTTCATCGCCCGGGTGACCTCCCACATCCCCGACAAGGGCCAGGTCATGGTCCGCTACTATGGCCTATACGCCAACGCCCACAGAGGCAAGGTCAAGAAGGCGAGCCTCGAGGCCGCTCCTCTGCGCATTGTCGAGGAAGAAATGAGGCGCATCCCCTCCAAGGGCTGGGCGGCTTGAATTGATAGGGGACACGTCCGTCCGCAGAGGCTCGAGGGACTTGCCGAGCAGGCCGGCAATAACTTATGATCTCGCGGCATGCTTCCCCGTGCGTCTGCGGGGAGCTTGCGAAGGCGGCCCGTATTTCAGCCGAGCTTCCCGGACTTGAAGGACAGAGCTAAAACGCCTGGCCATTTCGGGGGAAACGGCGCGCCGGCCGCGTTCGTAATCAGATACCATGTTCTGCCGGATTTCGACCTTTTCGGCCAGCTGTTCCTGGGTCAATCCTGCCTTCAACCGGGCGCCGGCCAGGAGATTCCCGACCCGGTTCTTTTCCATCTCCTTCCAAAATTCGGTCTCTTCGACGGGGATCGCCGTTTCATCTTGGTCCGTGGCCAGGACAGTGACTTCGTACTTCTTCCGGAGCCAATCGACGATCTCCCCGGGGCGGTCGCCCTGGATCGACAATTCAGTACGGGGCTTTTTCACGACTGCCAACATAATACACCTCGATGATGATATCGCCCTTGCGATGCGTCCAACAGGCCACATACCGATAGGTCAAATGACAGTGGTATCGGTCATCGCCAAGGGATGAGAAATTTCGCCAGGTCGGCTGGATCGGGCCCGAGTCCTGCAGATTCGTTACGAGCAAGTACAGAAGTCGTCGAACGTTCTCAGGCAACTTGTCAAGGCCTCGCTCTG
>VGJG01000439.1 GCA_016867615.1 Candidatus Aminicenantota bacterium
CCGGTGACGAGACTCATCATCAACGGCCGGGATCTCCACCGGTTCAAGCGCCGTGCAAGCCGCGGCTATCCCCGAGAGGTCTACGGCATCCTCCTGGGAAAAAAACTTAAGAACGACACATTCAAGGTCCTGCGCATCGCCCTGCCCCGCATCGTCGAAGCCACCTATGACTACGTCATTCCCGATTATGACGAAATCGACGAGATCATCGCTCGGAGCGGCCTCCAGTACATCGGCTCGATCCACTCCCACCCCCAGGCGCCGCCGACGATCTCCTACCACGATTACATGCACTGGGACAACGACAAGGTCGTGGGCATCCTCAGCGTCCGCAAGCGAAAGGCCTACAAGGTCTCCGAGCTCAAGTTCTGGAAGAAGAACACTCCCCTGCCCGTCAAGTTCAAGACATTCACCCCGGGCGCGAACTGAGCGCTCCCATTATTCACAGCGATCCACGACAGCACAAATCTCGTGTCCCTGATCGGACTGTTCAGAGATTTCCTGTCCTCAGCGCAGTCCGGGCACCGGATGCGCGCAACGGTTGTTCTCATGGTCCTCCTCCCGGACGGTCGGCGGCGTCCGGGGCGATCGCCCCGGACGGGGCCAAGTCAATTTCATAAAGCTTATCAGCCAGGGCCTGGAGCTGTTTCCTGTCGACGATGACGCCCAAGCCGCAACCCCTTCTCGGCCAGGGACCGGCGAGTCCGCCCGGACCCGGAGTCCGCCGGACGATGTTCCGCTTAAGATGCAGCCGGGAGAGCGAGGGCGCAACCGAGGCGAGACCCGGCGCGATGCCCAGAAAGAAACCCTGGGCCGCGGCCAGGATCCCCGTTTCGCACTCTGCGGCGCCGAGGTGACAGCGCAGCCCGTGGCGCCCGGCGACGGCGACGACCTGGAGGGAAGGAAACAAGCCGCCGCATTTCGACAGCCCGACCAGGAAAGAGTCGCAGGCCCGGCCGGAAGCGAGCCTTTCCGCCTCGCCAGGCGTTCGGAGGGATTCATCGGCCGTGATCTCGACCTCGCCCACCCGGCTTGGCGAAAGAGAGAAGCCCGCCAAGCTTCCGGCGGCGACGGGCTGCTCCACGGCCGAGAATCCCAGCCGCTTGAGCCGGGCGATGAGAATGGGCGCCTCCTCGGCCGTCCAGGACCCCCGCGCATCCGCGCAGAGCGAAAGCCGGCCGCGCCTGGCGCTTCGGCCGAGCGCGGCCGCGATGTCCCACGACCTCTTGTCCCCCGCCGGACCGAACATTAACTTGAAGCTCCGGAAGCCCAAAACTCTAAAGAACCTGAAGGCCGCCCATGAACGGACTCTTCCCAGTACGGGGATGACGGCCACGCGCGGCGCAGCCGGCGAGCCCCCCTGGCCGCCGATCCCGGGCAAAACATCCCTGAGGGCGTCCAGCCCCGCCTTAAAAGCATTCCCGTAGGCGTCGAGAAGCGCAAGCTCCACGGCGCATCGCGCCGCGTTCGAAACCTCACAACCCCCGCGCGCGACCCTCAACCCGGCCGCGGCCCAGACGGCCTCTCCGAAGGACACCGGGTCGAGTTTTTTCAGGCCAGGGAGGTACAGCCCGACGATTTTCCCGGCCGCACCGACGGCCGTCTCTCCGGTCATGTCCTCCCGGGGCGCTCCCTCGCCGTACCCCTCGGCCCCGTTCTCCAGGACCAGCCGGACGACGATGTTTTCCGCATGGATTTTCAGGGCCCCCCGGCCCCGCGGGACGAATCGCATCGGGATCCGCAGTCGGTAAACAGAACAGGAAGCGATCTTCATTCCGCCTTCCGTTTCGAAAGGATCCGACGCCGGACTTCTCCTCGCCCCGAGTCCTTACTCGAAGGAAACCGCGCCCCTCCGTCCGGCGGAACGATTAAAGATCGGTCGGCCGGAAAGAGGCCGGACAAAACGAAGGACGTCAAGCCGGGTCAGGAGCCCTGGCCGGCGAGCGCGACTTCTACCCAGAACGAATGCTTCTTGGCTGCGGGACTGCGCATCATCGTGCCGCTGCCCGTGGTGACGTCGGCCCGCTCTTCCCTCTCGCCCAGGGGGTCGATCGATCCGCCCCCGCCCGAGCC
>VGJG01000440.1 GCA_016867615.1 Candidatus Aminicenantota bacterium
CGGGGATGTTAAAGTCGAACTGGATCGTCGTGCACTGCCACAGGCGGCCCAGGGCGTCCTTGATCTTGATGTCGATCTTGGGGCCGTAGAAGACGGCCTCGCCCTCCATCCGCTCGTAGGCCAAGCCGCGGGCGTCGAGGGCGCGGACGAGCGCGGCCTCGGCCTCGCGCCACATCGCGTCCGAGCCGGCGTACTTGGAGAGGTTGCCGGGGTCGCGGACCGAGAGGTCGATCTTGTTGTCCGTGAACCCGAAGTCGGCCAGGATCGAGACCGAAAAATCGAGGACGCGAAGGATCTCGTCCTCGATTTGGCCTGGGGTGCAGATGATGTGGGCGTCGTCCTGGGTGAACCCCCGGACGCGGAGCAGGCCGTGGAGCACGCCCGACCGCTCGTAGCGGTAGACCGTGCCCAGCTCGGCCCAGCGCAGGGGCAGGTCGCGGTAGGAGCGGAGGCGGGACTTGTAGACCTGGATGTGGAACGGGCAGTTCATCGGCTTGAGGTAGTAGTTCTGCTCGTCGATGGGCATGGGGGAGTACATGGAGTCCTTGTAGAAGTCCAGATGCCCCGAGGTCTGCCACAGGGTCTCCCGTCCGATGTGGGGGGTGTAGAGGATCTCGTAGCCGCCCTTCCAGTGGCGCTCGCGCCAGTGCTGCTCGATGATCGCCCGGACGCGGGCGCCCTTGGGGTGCCAGAGGATGAGGCCCGCGCCCAGGTCGTCCGAGGTGCTGAAGAGGTCGAGCTCCTGGCCGAGGCGGCGGTGGTCGCGCTTGCGGGCCTCCTCGAGCATCATCAGGTAGGCGTCGAGGTCCTTCTGGGTATGAAAAACCGTTCCGTAGATCCGCTGGAGCTGCCGGCCCCGCTCGTCGCCCTTCCAGTAGGCGCCCGAGACCGAGAGGAGCTTGAAGTGCTTGAGCGTCCCGGTCGAGGGCATGTGCGGGCCCAGGCAGAAGTCGATGAACCCGCCCTGCTCGAAGCAGGAGACGTTCGCCTCGCCCTTCTCGCCGATGAGCTGCGCCTTCAGGTCCTGGCCGGCGGCGGCGAAGAGGCGGATGGCCTCCTCCTTGGGGAGGACGACTTTCTTGATGGGCAGGTCGGCGGAGGCGAGCTCCCTCATCCGGCGCTCGATGGCCTCCAGGTCCTCGGGGGTGAAGGGCTCGTCGCGCTCGAAGTCGTAGTAGAAGCCGTTCTCGACCGCCGGGCCGATCCCGACCCTGGTCCCGGGATAGAGCTCCAGGACGGCCTGGGCCATGAGGTGCGAGGCGCTGTGGCGCAGCGTCTCGAGCGACGGCCCGGGCTGGGCTGTTTTTTTATCGCTGTCTTCGGCCATTTCGTTCTTCCGCTCCGGCCGCTCTCCCCGCCTCAACCCCTCCCGGGGCTCCGAAAAGACACGGCCGGCATCTCATCTTCAGGGAATTCGGGCGAAAAGATCCCCCGGCGGGTTCAAAACGTTCCCGTTTGGTCTGTCTTCTTACCGACGAACAAAAGCATCTTTTCCTCTCACGGGCCCTCGGCCCGTGACGGCTTCAAGTCTTGGTAGGCGCGGAGGGAATCGAACCCACGGCCTCTTCCGCGTCAAGGAAGCGCTCTACCACTGAGCCACGCGCCTGGACACTCGTCAGAAGCCGCATAATAATATGGGAAATCCGGGGAAAGGTCAAGGGGAGCGGGGGTGGCGACGGGGCGGGGTTTTTGGGCGTTTTTGAACCGGATTTTGGCCAGATTTGAAAATGTAGGGTTGGGAAATCTATACATGATGACTGAATCTTTTTAAGGGAAACAGATTATCTGAACCTCCATGTGCCTCTTTCTCTTTGTCTCGTCCTCCTCCCGTATGGATGATTTTGCAAATAAATTATTAGGAATGAGCAAAGATTCCAGGCACAGGCCACCCCGGCTTTATGGATTTCACTTCCATAGAGGAGAAGTCTGGCGTATCCAAGTGAATTTGGTGACAAGCTTGTTTTTTAAAGTTAATTTTATTAATATTTCTACAGATATGGGAGTTTCCTAAACGCGGTATATGTGAGCGGACAAGACGGGCCATGTACCTAAAAAACAGAAGGGAGATG
>VGJG01000441.1 GCA_016867615.1 Candidatus Aminicenantota bacterium
CGATGCCGTTTCTCGTCGAGATCGCGGGGAACTTACCCATGTGGTTCCTATCGCTGAGTATCCGCACGCCCTCCCACGTGCCATCGACCCTGGCCCGGGAAAAGACCTCGCGGCTTCCCCATGTGAACCAGATGATGAACAGATCCCCGGACCCGTGCACCGCCAGCCGGACGTAATCCGCGTCGTTGTAGGAGGCCAGATGCTCCGCCGCGGTCCAGGATTCGCCCGTCCAGGTCCTGAGGCGCAGGCCGAAAGCCCGCTCGGCCCAGGCGATATGGACGCGCTGGAGGCTGTCGACGCCGATGTCGCACATCATCATGCTCTCGCTGGCCACCCGGCCGCTGCCGCTGATGTTGACCGGAGTGCTCCATTGACCGGCGCCCGCGGAATAGCGGGTGTAGAGGACGTCACCGCTGTAATCGCCGTAGGCGTCCACCCAGCAGACATGGATGTTGCCCGAGGAATCGAAGGCGATCCTGGGCGAATAGCAGAACCCGCTCTGGCCCACGGAAAGACGAACTTTGGCGTCCGACGCGAGGACGCAGGCGAACGCCATCAGGCTGAAAACCAGGGCCTTTTTTCGGCAAAAACGCCTCATGGGCTCTCTCCCTTCTATCCTCGGCATTCCAATCCTCTCCACAAAAAAAGTACCACACCGGGGGGGTCAATACAAGGAAGCCTGCCGGAGCGGCACCACCCAGGCGCCGTCCCGGACTTTCAGCCAGGCGCTCCAGCCGGTCAGGGGCCGCCCGGAGGAGTCTTCCACGGACAAGGACAGAGCTTCCCCCGGGCCGTCACCCCCCTCCCACGGGAGGTTGATTTTCATCTCAACCTTGTGCCGACCGCGGGTCCGAAACCTCACGGGATGCACGGCCGGGGAGGGAGAAGGCGCATCCTCAGCCGGCGGCTCGACGGGAAGGAACGAGAGCTTAAAAGTGAAGCGGGAGTTGTCTTTTCGACTGTTGGCGACGAACGCGAGGTAGCGGTGAGAGCCTGCGTCGAGGACGCAATCCGGCTGCAGATCTTCGCTCAATCTGACCATCAATTTTTGGTCGAAAACAACGGTGGGAATGGGGAAAAAATTCATCCGCCCTTTCACAGGACGGGTGATGCGGCCCTCGTGACGCATGACAAAGGCCGGCTCGACCGGTGTTTCCTGAAAAACAAGGTAAATCGTTGATATGATTGATTTTCCTGCATGGGGCGGCACCCTCATTTCCCTCGTTTCCCCCATGAAATCCAGCGCCAGAAGGGTGAGCTCCGGGGGCGGGTCGTAAAATTCAAGGTCCACCTTGTAGCAGCCGGGGGGGCAGGCGTCGGCGAAGGGGCCTCCCCCGAATCGAATGGCCGTCTTTGACGGCGAGGGGAGAAGCTCGAAAGGGACTTCCCATTTGAATAGATCAAGGTGCTTCGGATCCCCCTTGCTCCTGGCCGCGGAGGGATGGCCCCTGGGATGGAGGGCGGCCGACACGGTGCCGGCGGTCTTGTTCAACCCCCCAAAATAAGACAGGGCCATGGTTCTATCGTCCCAATTGGCGAGATAGACGGGGATGAACGCCGCGGGAACTCCAACGGCCAGGCCGGCCAGTACCTTCCTCAGGGACGGGGCGCGGAAGAAAGCCATGAGGCGGAGTTCCGCGTTCTCGAAAAACCCGCGGACTCCGGCAAACGATATGGCGCCGGACGACTTCTCCGCCCGCCGGCTGAGCATCCAGAGGGCCGCATAAAGCCCGGCCAGGACGAGGCCGCATTGGATGATGTAGCCGACCTGGTGGGGAAGGATCAGAACATTTCCCAGGCTGATGTTCCACAGCCGGTGGGTCCTGTTCATCAGGATGAAGCCCAGCCCGGCCGCGTAAAAGGCCAGGTGCGCCCAGGAAGTGCGGCCGGCGAGGGCGCGCAGGGTATAGCCCGCGAAGGCCAGGAACACCGGATAGAGCACGAGGCTCATGCGCGTCGTTTCCCAGGGCAGGCCGTGCCAAGGCGTGATGCTGATCAAGAAGAAATAGGGGAGAGAAAGGGCCGCCAACATCAGGGCCCGGCGGCGGTCGCACTTGATCCCCCA
>VGJG01000442.1 GCA_016867615.1 Candidatus Aminicenantota bacterium
AAATCGTCGAGCGCGGGCGAGCGGTCCTCTTCGAGCCACGTATCGGCGCGGATAAGGAACAGGTCGGCATAGGGCGCCATGGCAGCGGTCAGCGAGGCGTTGCCGGCCAAGGCCCGGTCGCCGTCGGGAGCCAGGGCCGTTTTTTTGTTGTAGAAATTGGCCATGGCCCTGAGGTTGACGGCATCCGAGAGCTGCGCGTCCCGTCCCAGGGCGAAATACTCGCAGAGGGTCTTGAGGGGCGAGGGAAGGTTCAGAGGATCCAGGGAGGATTCGAATTCAAAGACGATGCGGCCCCGGACCAATTCGAAAGCCAGGCTCAATCGGTCGGGTTCGAGCCAGGCGAAGTCGACCATCCGGGAGGTCTCATTGAAGAGGTCCAGAACGGAGGGAGTGACGACATAGCCCAGGGGAAGGTTGAAGATCGTTTCCTGCGCCGCGATCTCCCTGTCGAATTCCTGACCGTGGAGGATCGGGGAAGAGGCGCCCACGGCCAGAAAAAGAGCCCAAAATGCCGACACTCTTCGTGAAGCTCGAATTCTCTCCATGACCGCCCGCCGGAAACAACTCTACCACCGGGGGAGGGTGAAGTCAACTTGGAAGAGGAGCCCGCTTCGCTCGCCGCCTGCGACCGTGGGGGCACACCGCCTTGGACCCCCCCGACGACAGGCTTCCCGCGGCTAGCCGCGGGAAGCCTGTCGTCACCCGCCCGTCTTCAGCTCCGCTCTCTCTTGTTGACAGGCCGGAGGCCGCGCCCTAACATGGAACCCGAGATGCGCGGCACGGACTTCAAGCGGCTGGCCTCGTTGGACGTCTTCCGGGGGCTGACGATCGCCGGCATGGTCCTGGTCAACAACCCCGGGTCCTGGAAGCATGTCCTTCCTCCTCTGCGTCATGCCGACTGGCACGGCTGGACCCCCGCCGACCTCGTGTTTCCCTTCTTCGTATTCATCGTCGGAGTCTCCCTGGCCCTGTCCCTGTCCGCGAGAAGGGAAGCCCCCGAAACGAGGAGGACGATTTTAGGAAAAATCCTGTTCCGCTCCGGAATCCTTTTCGTCCTGGGTCTCTTTCTCCATCTCTTTCCAAAATTTCATACGTCCGGCATGCGCCTGCCGGGCGTGCTGCAGCGCATCGCCCTCTGTTACTTGATTGCCTCGCTGATCTACTTGACCTCCGGGAAAAGGACGCGGCTGGCCGTCTTTTTGGCTCTCCTGGCCGGGTATGGGCTGGCCCTGAAGCTTGTGTCCGTGCCCGGATTCGGCCCCGGAGTTCTCACTCCGGAGGGGAACCTGGCGGGGCACATCGACCGTCTCCTCTTGTCCGGGCATCTTTACCGGCCCGGGTTCGACCCCGAGGGGCTGCTCAGCACGCTGCCGGCCGTGGCCACGGCCCTGCTCGGCACCCTCGCCGGCGACCTGTTGCGCACGGACAGGACCCTGGTCCGCAAGGCGGCCGTGTCTATGGGCTGGGGCGCGGTGCTGGCCGTTTCAGGCCTTCTTCTCCACCCCCTCCTGCCCGTCAACAAGCAGCTCTGGACCAGCACCTTCGTTCTGTTCACGGGAGGGGCGGCTCTTGTTCTCCTCGGGCCGTTGCTGGTCGTCGTCGAGCTGTTCCGTTTCCGCTTCTGGGCGTATCCGTTTTTCGTCCTGGGCACGAACGCCGTCGCCGTCTACGTCCTTTCGACGCTCGCGACCAAGATCCTTCTCTGGATCCGGGTCGGCTCCGGGGGAGGCGGGTCGTCTCTCTACTCTTGGATCTATCACCATGTCTTCGCTTCCTGGGCGGGGGCCTCCGCCGGATCTCTGGTTTTCGCCCTGGGATACGTTCTGCTCTGGGTCCTGTTGTTCATCCCCCTCTACCGCAGAGGGATCTTCATCAAGATTTAAAAAACACGAGACGTTCCTCCCGGCCGGTTGTCGCTTCAAGGCAGCCGGCGAGACCGAACGGGAGCCGAAAGGATAAGGAGTGAGAGAATGGAGTCAAGACGCGGTCGGGTTGGAAGGGGGGGCGGTGCTCCTGTGCCGGCGGTGCTGTCGGTCGTCGTCCTGGTTTTGGCCGCGACG
>VGJG01000443.1 GCA_016867615.1 Candidatus Aminicenantota bacterium
TGGCTGTTCCTGGTGCTGAAGGGACACAGGACGCTGACCGCCGCGCCCGACGGACGGGTGTTCATCAATTCCACGGGAAACCCCGGCATGGCCACGGGGGGTTCGGGGGATGTCCTGAGCGGACTGGTCGGCGGACAGCTCGTTCAGACGAAGGACGCCCTGAGCGCCGCTTGGTCCGCCGTGTATTGCCACGGACTGGCCGGCGACCTGGCCGCGGAAGCCGTAGGACAGAAGGCCTTGACCGCGGGCGGGATCATCCGGTTTCTTCCCCGGGCGCTCAAGCTCCTCGAGGACAAGGCTCGCGCGGCATGAAGGACGGAACTCCCCGCCGACAACGAACCGCCCCCTCCCGCGGCCGCATCATACGGACGCGGAGCCGGGGGGGGACATTCCGGGCGGCCCGCGACTTGGCCCGGGGCTTCCGGGGCGGGGAAGTCGTCCTGCTCGTCGGGGAGCTGGGCGCCGGGAAAACCGTCTTCGCCCAGGGGATCTCCTCCGGGCTGGGGCTCGAGGACGTCTCCCAGGTCTGCAGCCCGTCGTACACCCTCCTCAACATCTACGACGCCCGGGTCCCGATCTTTCACTTCGACCTCTACCGACTGTCCGAGGCGTCCGAGATCCTGGACCTCGGCTGGGAGGACTTCCTGGACAGGGGCGTCATCATCGTCGAGTGGGGGGAGAGGTTACCCCTCGAAGTCGAAGCCCTCCGGGTCACGATCGAAGTCGGAGAGGGCACCCGGCGAACGATCACCGTCACTCCTTCGACCAGGCCCTGAACGGCGCGGGTTGTCCCGTTCCCTTTGACCGCGAGGTATTCTCGCTGGACATCGGGCTGAGAGATCCATTCACCCGTCAAGTCTCTCCCTCCGGTGTCGCGCCCCGGAGGCTTTCCAACAGGGTCTTTCGTTTTCCGGTCGATGAAAATCTTCACCTTGGCGAAATCATTTGCGATCGGGGAGGACGTTCCGCCGCGGCGGAACCGCCGCGGCGCGCAGGGCGGCCGCGGCGCGCGCCGGGTCGGGCGCGGAGAGTATGGCCGACACGACCGCCACTCCGTCCGCCCCGGCGGCGAAGACGGACGCGGCGTTGGCGGCGGTGATGCCGCCGACGGCCAGCAGGGGGGTCTTGACCCGTTTGCGGACCCGTCTCAACCCCTGGATGCCCAAGGGCGGCTGATCCGTCGTCTTGGTGCGCGTCGGAAAGACGGGCCAGACGCCGAGGCAATCCGCCCCCAGGCGCTCCGCCTCCACGGCCTGTCCGGCCGTGGTGACGCTCAGCCCGATGATGCGCTCCCGGCCCATGAGCCTGCGGGCCTCGGCATAGGGCATGTCCTCCCGTCCGAGATGGACGCCCCCGGCCCCGCAGGCCAGGGCGATGTCCACGCGGTCGTTGATGATCAAGGGGATCCCGAGCGGCGAGAGAAGAGCGGCCAGAGTTTTTGCCATGGCTAAAAAATCACGAGCGCTCAGGTTCTTGGCCCGCAACTGGATGAGGGTCGCCCCCGCGGCGGCGACCTCGCGGACGATCCGAGGAAGATCGCGTCCCGCGGCGGCATCCGCGTCGGCGATGAAACACAGCCGCCAGTCGATTCCCCTCCGGCCGCCCCTGCCGCCGCGCGGCGCTTGTTTCCCGTCCGCTGTTTTCAATGGGGCGTTCGGGGGGAAACGGTTACCTCTTCCGGCGGACGAGCAGGGCGCCGAGCAGACTCAGGACGAAGACGACGCCGAAGATGTAGGCCGCTCCCAGGCCGAAAGCCGGCCAGGACGACAGGCCGGAGAACAGGTTGGCGTGGAAGAGGGGCAGCGACTCGAAACGGAATTTGAGGGCGGCGGACTGAACAAGGAACGCCGCCGCGACGAAAACAATGCTGAAGACGGCGGCGGCGGCGACTTTGTTCCGGCGGCCGAGCGACTGGGCCGCCAGCCCCCCCAGGATGACGCTGAGGATGACCAGGAGGATGGAGAGGACGTTCTGCCAGCGCCCCAGGTCCGCTTGAGCCCAGAGGTGGGCCTGGTGCATGATCGGATAGCTCTGGGCCATGGAGGCCAGGTT
>VGJG01000444.1 GCA_016867615.1 Candidatus Aminicenantota bacterium
CGAGACGGCGCTGACCATCGTCCGCGAGCTGCTCCTGACCAAGCGTCCATGCGTCGTCGTCGAGCCCTCGGCGGAGAGGCTGGCCCGGCTCAAGGATCTGGGGGATGTCCCCGGCCTCCAGGGCGACCCGACCGAGGACCTGACGCTCCGCCGGGCGGGCATCGAACGGGCCCGGGGCATTCTCCTCTCCCTGCCCACGGACGAGGACAACCTCTTCGTCGCCCTCTCGGCCCGCGGCCTCAATCCCGGGCTGCGCATCGTGGCCAAGGGCATAGAACTCCAGTCCCACGCGAAATTCAAGAAGGCCGGAGCGGACGTGGCCGTCTCCCCGGCCTACATCGGCGGCATGCGCATGGTCTCGGAGATGGTCCGGCCGGCGGCGGCCACGTTCCTGGACATGATGCTCCGCGACCGCAAGAGTGCGCTGCGCGTCGAGGAGGTCGAGGTCGCGGCGGGTTCGGCGCTCGAGGGCAAGACGGTGTCCGCCTCGGGGATCGGGGAGAGGACGGGCGCCCTGCTGGTGGCCGTCCGCCGGGCCGGCTCGGACGACTACCTCTTCAACCCCCCAATTAAAACGACGATCGCCGGCGGGGATGTCCTGATCCTCATCGCCGGCCCGGAGGCCGTCGACTCCCTCCGCAAGCTGGCCTCCGGCGCATAAATCAGAAACGACCGTCGACCGGGAGCCTCTTCGCCTCGAGCCCGCGCACCCCAAAAGGCCGGGAATCTTCCCCGCGAAGGCCGGGGGGTTATTTCTCCGGAAGATCCCCCGCCGCCGCGCCCGAGCCCACTTCGGCCCCGGCCTTCTCGGGCTCGCAGCTGTGGTGCATGAGCTCCAGCTTGTCCGAGAACCTGTCCAGGCGTTTCTCCGAGTCTTCATACTTGGAGCGGGCGTTGGTCAGGTGCGATCCCAGGACGGAAAAGTCGCCCTTGAATCGCTCCAGGTCGCCCTGAAGCTGGCGGAGTCCGCGTGAGATCGCCAGGGCCGACTTTTCGACCTGGAGCCCCTTGAGCCCGAGGACGATGACCTGGAGATAGGCGAAGAACGAATTGGGCGAGACGGGGATGACCCGCTTGTGCTGGGCGTAGCTGAGGAGGCTTTTCTCCTGGCCCAGGTTCTCGTCCCTGAGGATGGTCTCGTAGTAGATGTTCTCCGCGGGGATGTACATCAGGGCGAAATCGTAAGTGCCCTCCTCGGGCAGGATGTACTTCGAGGCGATGTCGTCCACGTGCTTCTTGACGTCGGCCATGAACTTCTTCCGCAGGGCGTCCCGCTGCTTGTCGTTGTCCTCCTGGACGAGCTTCCGGAAGTTCTCCAGGGGGAACTTGGCGTCGATGGGGACGAGGTTGGCCCCGATCTTCACCGCGGCGTCCACCTTCTCCCCGCTCTTGAAGCGGTGCTGGAGGGTGAAGTGGGTCGGGGGGAGGATCTGGGCCAGGAGGTCGGCCAGGAAGAGCTCGCTCATCCCCCCCCGGAATTTCGGCGCCCGGAGCAGCTCCTCGAGCTGGGCGATGCTCCGGGCCTTGTCCAGCACTTCGCGGGTGGCGGTCTCCATGCGGCCCATGTCCTGCTTGACCGCGCCCAGGGTGTGACCGATGTCGCCCGTCGTCTTCTGGAACTGGGAGTTCAGCCCCTGGAGCTGCTGGTTCATGTTCTGGGCGAGCCGGTTGAACTGGTCCTGGAGGGAGGAGGTGCTGTTCGTCAGCTGCAGGTTCAGGCTCTGGTTGAGCTGGCCGATCTGCTGCTGCATGAGCCCCAGGGCCTGGACGTCCGCCTGGCCGCGCTTGATGTCGGTCAGGCGGGCCCTGAGGGAGAGGAAGAGGATGAGGAGCAGAACGAACAGCGCGGAGGAGAGCGCGATGGCCAGAATGGTCAGCGTCATGACGGTCACCCCGGAAGCCATTATAGTCGAGGGCCGTAAGGAGAGCAAACGAAGGCGGGCCGGACGCTTGGCTTGGAGGGGAGTTTGTGGTAGATTCGAATTCGGATTTTTTCCGACGCCAAGGAGCCGGAGATGAAAAGAACGGAAAGAAAGCACCTCAAGGA
>VGJG01000445.1 GCA_016867615.1 Candidatus Aminicenantota bacterium
ACCCGGTCGTGTACTGGAGCGAGTCCGGGCGAACACGGTCCAACCTGGATTTTTTCGAACGGCTGGGCCCGCGGGCCGCCGCCCTCGGCATCGAGGACATCCGTTTCAGCTTCGCCCAGTGGTACCGCAAGTCCGTCCGCCGGGCGCGGGCCGCGGGATTCGCCTTTTTCGACCCGCCCGTCGAGGAGAAGAGGGTTGCGGCCTCCCGGCTGGCCGAACGCGCCGGCTCGCTGGGTCTCATCCTGTACGCCTGCAGCCAGGACGTTCTGTCGGGGGTGGACGGCGTCAAGCCCTCGGCCTGCATAGACGGCGCTCGCCTTAAGGAGCTTCATCCTTGCCGGGAGGCCGCCTCCCGGGTCAAGGACCCGACCCAGAGGACGGAATGCCGCTGCACGCGGTCCGTGGACATCGGCAGCTATGCGCAGGCTTGTCTTCATGCCTGTCTGTACTGCTATGCCCGCACCGGCTGATTTCCTCCCGAGGCGTCCGCGCCGCCCGTTCCGGTCAGATGCCCATCGCCAGCCGCTCGGCCAGGGCCGGGGGAAGGTTCTGGGTGAGGATCTTTTGCTGGGCGGCGTCGATGTCGTACTCGATGCGGTGAAAATGGACGGCCGATTCCTCGGAGTCGAAGATCGCGCAGGCGGCCTTGGGATTCCGGTCGCGGGGCTGGCCCACGGAACCGGGGTTGATGAGGTATTGGGCGTTTTTCTTCAGGCGGACGGTGCAGTGGTCGTCCTCGATCATCCGGCCGCGCATGGCCTGCTCGGTCTTGGCGTACAGGCAGGGAAAGTGGGTGTGGCCGAAGAAACCGATTCGGGTCTCAAGGTACTGGAACGCCTCGGCGGCGTCGAACTCGCCGAAGATGTAAAAATCCTCGTCGAAGGGGGCGCCGTGACAGAGGGTCAGCGCTTCGTCCACGACCAGCGGCCCCCGGGGCAGCCCGCACAGATAACGGTTGTGCTCCCGGCTGAGCGTTTTCCTGCACCAGGCGATGGCCAGGGCGGCCATGGGGTTGAAGGTCTCGATGGCGTCCAGGCCGCAGACCGCCTTGTCGTGATTGCCCCTGATGATCGACAGCGGCTCGAGCCGCCGGACGCGCTCGATCGTCTCGTCGGGCGAGGCGCCGTAGCCCACCAGGTCGCCCAGGAAGAGATAATGGTCGATCTTTTTCCGGGAGATGAACTTCAGGAGCGCTTCCAGAGCTTCGATGTTGCCGTGGATGTCGGAGAAGACCAGGAAGCGCATGCTCATCCCCCGGCGGCGACCGCGCGGTCCGCCAGCCCGCGGGCATGATAGGAGCTCCGGACGAGGGGGCCGGCCTCGACGCCCCGGAAGCCGAATTCCAGGGCGGTCCGCTTCCAGAGGGCGAATTCCTCCGGAGAGCAATGCCTCCGCACCGCGGCGTGTGCGGGCGAAGGCTGCAGATACTGGCCCATGGTCAGGAGGACGCAGCCGGTCTCCCGGAGGTCGGAGAGCGCGCCGAGGATGTCCTCGCCCGTTTCTCCCAGGCCCAGCATGAGGCCCGACTTGGTGACGGCTCCCAGCCCGCGGGCCTCCCCGAGCACGCGCAGCGAGAGGCGGTAGCGTTCCGCCGGCCGGCCTATGGCCGGATAGAGGGCTTGGGGAACCTCGAGGTTGTGGTTGACGACTTCCGGGCCGGCGGCGACCACCGTCGTCAGAGAGCGGACATCTCCCCGGAAGTCAGGAATGAGGACTTCGACGCGGACGCCGGGGATCTTTTCCTTGAGGGCGGTTACGGTCCGGGCGAAAGCCGAAGCGCCTCCGTCCGGCAGGTCGTCCCGGGTCACGGAGGTCAGGACGACATAGGTCAGGCCGAAGGCGGCTGCGGCCTCGGCCACCCGGCGGGGTTCATCCCCGTCCGGGGCTCCGGGCTCGCCCTTAGCCACGGCGCAGAAGGAGCATGACCGCGTGCAGACGTCTCCCAGGAGAAGGAAAGTCGCCGTTTTTTCCGACCAGCACTCGCCCAGGTTCGGACACCGTGCGGAGCGGCAGATGGTGCGGAGATTGCCCTTCCTCA
>VGJG01000446.1 GCA_016867615.1 Candidatus Aminicenantota bacterium
CCGGGTCGGGGCACCCGACGACCTGCCTGTCCATGGCCGAGATCGCCGCCTGCCTCTTTTTCAGCGAGATGAAGTTCAACGTCGCCGACCCGAACGACCCGCTCAACGACGAGCTCGTGCTGTCCAAGGGGCACGCCGCGCCCATCCTCTGGGCGGCCTACGCCGAGGCGGGCGTCATCCCCGCGGAATCCCTCCTCGATCTGCGCAAGCTCACCAGCGACCTCGAGGGCCACCCCACGCCGCGCTTCCCCTGGGTCAAGGCGGCCACGGGCTCGCTCGGCCAGGGGCTGGCGGTCGGGGCGGGCATCGCCCTCGGCCAGAGGCTGCGCAAGACGGCCGCCCGGACCTACGTCGTCCTGGGCGACGGCGAATGCGCCGAGGGCGCGGTCTGGGAAGCAGCCAACGCCGCGGCGCTCCTCGGACTCACGAACCTGTGCGCCTTGGTGGACGTCAACCGCCTGGGCCAGTCCGACTTCACCATGCACCGGCACGACCTGGCCGCCTACGGTCGCAAGTTCAAGGCCTTCGGCTGGGAGGTCTTCACCGTCGACGGTCACGACATTCCGGCCCTGCTCGCCGCCCTGGACAAGGCGCGAAAAGCCTCCCGGCCTGCGGTCATCCTGGCCAAGACGATCAAGGGCAAGGGCGTGTCGTTCATACAAGACCGGAACGGCTGGCACGGCAAGCCGCTCAAAGAAGACGAGCTTGCGGCCGCACTGGCCGAGCTGGGGAAGATGCCCGTTGTCGACGCCGGAAAGATGATCAAAGCCCGGAAGGGCAAGCCTCCGGCCGCGCCGTCGCGGGTGCATGAATTCGAAAAAACGGCGTATCAAGAAAAGACCGCCACGCGGCTGGCCTACGGCAACGCCCTGGCGAGGCTGGGGCGGGAGAATCCCGACGTGGTGGTCATCGATGGAGACGTCAAGAATTCGACGTACGCCGACAAGTTTTTCGAGGCCTTCCCCGGCCGCGCCTTTCAGGCGTACATCGCCGAACAGTCCATGGCCGGCATGGCTATGGGCCTCGCGGCCAAGGGCTTCCTCCCGTTCGTGGCGACCTTCGCCGCGTTCCTCACCCGGGCCCACGACCAGGTGCGCATGGCGGCCTACTCCTTCTCCAATGTCAAGATCTGCGGCTCGCACGTCGGCGTGAGCATCGGCGAGGACGGCCCGTCGCAGATGGGGCTCGAGGACCTGGCCATGTTCCGGCCCATCCCGGGCTGCGTCGTCCTCTACCCCAGCGACGCGTTTTGCGCCGAGGCCTGCGTCGAGGCGGCGGCCTGGCACCGGGGCATGGTCTACATCCGCACCACCCGGCCGGCGACGCCGCTGCTCTACGAAAAAGGAGAAGCGTTCCCCGTAGGCGGTTCCAAAGTCCTGCGCTCGAGCTCCGAGGACAGGGCGGTCGTCGTGGCCGCCGGCATCACGGTCTTCGAGGCGCTCAAAGCCGCCGACGAGCTCCGGCAGGCCGGGGTGAACGTCCGGGTCGTGGACGCCTATTCGGTCCAGCCCCTCGACGCCGTGGGCCTGAGACGACACGCCGCCGAATGCGGCGGCAACGTGGTCGTCGTCGAGGACCATTTCCCGGCGGGCGGCCTGGGAGAAGCCGCGGCCGCCGCTCTGGCCGGCTGCGCGAAAATCTCCCACCTCTGCGTCCGCGAGCTTCCGCGCTCGGGCAAGCCCGAAGAACTCCTCGACGCCGCCGGAATCAGCGCCCGGCACATCCGGAAAGCGGTAGAGGTAATGACCTGATGGGCAGTCAGGCCTGCGAGGCCTTCTGGGCATTGTGTTATCTTCAAGTCGTCTGATGTCTCGGGAATTAAGGCTCCTTCGCCAGGCAGGGTATTCGGGGAAATCGGTTGCACGTATTTTATGGAGAAGTACCGCTTCATCCCGCAGTCGTGGTGTCGCATCATGCATCCTCCAAGGCG
This sequence comes from Candidatus Aminicenantota bacterium, assembly GCA_016867615.1. GTDB lineage: Bacteria > Acidobacteriota > Aminicenantia > Aminicenantales > JAFGAV01 > JAFGAV01. Next base: position 1,931 of record VGJG01000446.1, read on the forward strand.
GTGAGTGGAAAAAACATGGATCTCCTAAGGGGACGAGATTCCGCTTGACGTTCCTCCTCGCTATTCCGTTCTTTCTTTATATCCATGGTTTTCTTAAGCGGAA
>VGJG01000447.1 GCA_016867615.1 Candidatus Aminicenantota bacterium
TTCCGGCCTGGGCTGAGACGGCGGTAGCCCATGGGCCTCCGCCGCAAAGCCCGAGAAGCCGCGCTGCAGCTCCTGTACCAGGTCGAATTCGAGGACGGGCAGGGCGAGGACGGCCGCCGGGGATACTGGTCGCAGCGCCGCGCGGAAGAAGCTCTGCGGGAGTACGCCGACCTCCTCTTCCGCTCGGTCCTCGAGCGGCGGGAGGAAATCGACGCGCTCCTGCGGTCCGTGTCGCGCAACTGGCGGCTGGAGCGGATGCCCGTCGTGGACAGGAACATCCTCCGCCTGGCGACGGTCGAGCTCCTCCTGAAGGAGACCGACCCGGCGGTGGTCATCGACGAGGCCGTCGAGATCGCGCGCGCCTACAGCAGCGCCGAGTCCACGGCCTTCGTCAACGGCATCCTCGATGCCTTGTGCCGCCAGCTGGGGACGGCGCCGGCGGGCGGAGGGGAAAGGACCCATGAACCGAAAAAGCGACCCGCCGGGGCCCGGAAAGGCTCCCGGGCCGGCGGAAGAAAAAAAACCGACTGACCAGGAAGACGTCCGGGCCGCGAAGCTCGACGAGCTGCAAAAAGCGGGGGTGGATGTCTTTCCGCGCCGGGCGGAGAGGACGCATTCCGTCCACGAGGCCGTGACCCTTTTTTCGGGACGGACCAGAGAGGATCTCGAGGAGAAGAAAGTCCGGGTCGAAATCCCCGGCCGGATTCTTTCCGTGCGTCGCATGGGACGGGCCACGTTCTTCCACGTCTCGGACGGCCGCTCCCGGCTGCAGGCCTATCTCCGGGAAGACGCGGTCGGCGCCGAGCTCTACGAGAGGTTTTTCCTGTTCGACATCGGAGACGTCGTTTCCGTAAAGGGAGCGCTGTTCCTGACGAAAACCGGCGAGCTGACCGTCCTGGCCGAGGACGTCGTCTTTCTGGCCAAATGCCTCCATCCGCTCCCGGAGAAATGGCACGGCCTGCAGGACGTCGAGCTCCGGTTCCGGCGGCGCCATCTCGACCTGATCATGAACCCCGAGGTCGGGGAGGTGTTCCGGATGCGAAGCGCCCTGGTGTCCGCCATCAGGAGGTTTTTCGACGGGCGCGGATTCCTCGAGGTCGAGACGCCGATGATGCACCCCATCCCCGGCGGCGCCCTGGCCCGGCCGTTCAAGACGTTCCACAACGCCCTGGGCCTCGAGCTCTATCTGCGCATCGCCCCCGAGCTCTACCTCAAGCGTCTGGTCGTGGGCGGACTGGAGCGGGTGTACGAGATCAACCGCAACTTCCGTAACGAGGGCCTGTCCTCGGAGCACAACCCGGAGTTCACCATGCTCGAGTTCTACCAGGCTTACGCCGACCACCACGACATGATGGACCTGACCGAGGAGCTCATCGCCGGCCTGGCCCGGGACCTCCTGGGCTCCGAGGATCTCCGCTACGGCGGGGAGACGCTCTCGCTGCGTCGGCCCTGGGGCCGGGTCAAGTTCCTGGACGCCCTGGCCGGCCGGACGGGCCTCGACATCGCGGTCCTGCGTGACCGGCGGGCCCTGGTCGGCAAGGCCGCGGAGCTCGCGCCCGAGAAGAAAGCCGTCACCTACGGCAAAGCCCTGGACGTCCTCTTCGACAAGTTCGTCAAGCCGGAGCTCATCCAGCCGACCTTCGTCCTCAACCATCCCCGGGACATCTCGCCCCTGGCCAAGGCCTCGCCCGAAAACCCCGAGGAGGCCGAGCGCTTCGAGCTGATCATGGCCGGCATGGAGGTGGCCAACGCCTTCAGCGAGCTGACCGACCCGCGGGAGCAGCGCCTGCGCTTCGAGCAGCAGGCGGGGGACCGGGAGAAGGGCGACGAGGAGACGCACGGCCTGGACCTGGACTACGTCACCGCCCTGGAGTACGGCCTGCCCCCCACGGGAGGCGAGGGCATCGGCATCGACCGCCTGGTCATGCTCTTCGCCGACCGGCCCTCGATCCGGGAGGTCATCCTCTTCCCCCTGCTCCGGCCCAAAACTTGACGCCATGGCCTTCGAGTTCTTCGTCGCCCGCCGCT
>VGJG01000448.1 GCA_016867615.1 Candidatus Aminicenantota bacterium
ACTTCTCGTCCTCGGGAATGAGCTTCTCTTTCTCCATGTCCTCGATGAGCTCTTTGCTTTCGCGGCGCATGACCCTCAAGGCGGCCTTCTCCTCCTCCAACATCTTCCCGATCCGCTTGGCCATCTCCCGCCGCCGGTCCTCGTCCAGGGGGGGGATGGGGACTTTGAGGACCTTGCCGTCGTTGAAGGGGTTGAGCCCCAGGTCGGCGCCCCGGATGGCCTTGTCCAGCGCCTCGAGCAGGGAGGGGTCGAAGGGCTGGATGACAACCAGGGTCGGGTCGGGGATCTTGATCGAGGCCATCTGACTGACGGGCGTCAGCGACCCGTAGTAGTCCACCCTGACGTCCTCGAACAGGCTGACGCTGGCCCTCCCCGTACGCAGTTTGCTCAGTTCCTTGCGGAAATGGTCCAGCGAGACCTTCATCCTTTTTTCCGCGTCCTTCAAGGCGTCTTTGACCATCGTCTTCCTCTTCTCCCGGTCCCGGGGCGCAGCCCGACGGCCGCCCGTCGCTCAGTAGACGCGCGTGCCGATCGGCTCGCCCAGAACGGCTTTTTTGATGTTGCCCTTCTTCAGGCTGAAGATGATGATGGGCAGATTGTTGTCCCGGCAGAGGGAGATGGCCGTGGCGTCCATGACCTTCAATCCCCTCTTCAGGAACTCCGTGAAGCGGATGGACTTGAATTTGCGGGCCGTGGGGACCAGCATCGGGTCGGCGGTGTAGACGCCGTCCACCTTGGTGGCCTTGAGTATGACCCGGGCGCGCACCTCCAGGGCCCGGAGGGCCCCCGCGGTGTCGGTGGTGAAGTACGGGCTTCCGAGGCCGGCGGTGAAGAGGATCACCCGGCCTTTCGCCAGATGGCTCACGGCCTTGCGCCGGATGAACGGCTCGGCCACGGCCCGGATCTCCAGGGCGGAGGCGTGGCGGGTGAAGAGCCCGGCTTTCTCCAGGGCGTCCTGGAGGGCGATGCCGTTGATGACCGTGGCCAGCAACCCCATGTGGTCCGCGGAGGCCCGGTCCATCCCCGCCTCCGAACCCTTCAGCCCGCGGAAGATGTTCCCCCCGCCTATCATGACCGCCACCTGGACGCCCAGGTCGTGGACCTCCTTGATCTCCCGGGCGAGGAAATGGGTGGTGGCGAAATCGATTCCGTAGGGTTTGCGGCCCAGGAGGGATTCTCCGGAGAGCTTCAGCAGGATCCGATCATAAGCCGGCTTTTTTTCGCTCATGACCGCCGACCGCCGGTCACGCTTCGCCGATCTCGAAACGGGCGAAACGGCCGATCTTGATGTTCTCGCCCAGCTTGGCGACCATGGACTCCACGAGCTGCCGGATGGAGACTTTGTCGTCCCGGATGTAGGGTTGGTCGAGAAGACAGACCTCCTCAAAAAACTTGCCCAGCTTGCCCTGGACGATCTTCTCCACGATCTCCGGCGGCTTCTTCTGGTCCTTGAGCTGTTCGCGGATGACGGCCTTCTCCTCCTCGAGGACGGAAGTCGGGATGTCCTCGGCGGAGAGGAACTTGGGCCGGGCCGCGGCGATGTGCAGGGCGATGTTCTTGACCAAGTCCTGGAAGTCGGAGTTCCGGGCGACGAAGTCCGTCTCGCAATGGAGCTGGACCAGGACCCCGATCTTGCCGTTGGTGTGGATGTAAGATCCCACCAGGCCCTCGGAGGTCTCGCGGGAGGCCTTGTCCTTGGCCCGGGCGTAGCCCTTCTTGCGCAGGACGGCTATGGCCTTCTCCATGTCGCCCCCGCTCTCCTCGAGCGCCTTCTTGCACTCCATCATCCCGATCCCGGTCCGCTGCCGGAGTTCCTTGACCATGTCCGCTGTGATTTCCATGACTTGCTCCTCTGCGTCCCGCGGAAACCGCTCCCCCCCGGGGTCAGACGCGTTCTGTCGCTCCCTCGGCCGACATCCCGGCCTGTCCGCCGTCCTCTTCGGCCGTCCCCTCCTCCGCAGCTCCGCCCGATTTCTCCTCCTCCAGCTCCTTCTCCACCCGCCGCTTCTTCCCGTCCAGGATG
>VGJG01000449.1 GCA_016867615.1 Candidatus Aminicenantota bacterium
GGTTAATTTTCAGTTAAAGAAAACAGCGCCCCCCCTCGGGGGTCAGCGAAGCACCGCGTGGGGAGCTTCATTCCTCCCTGAAGTGGTCCGTCCCCGCGGAATAAATTGTTAAAACAACTGATGAGCCGGAACGCTAGCCGAGGTCCCGGGTTTCCTTTTCGACCGCCCGCTGAATGAGCTTGTTGAGGGATATCCCGAGCAGGGCGGATTTGCGGACGGCCTTTTGATGAAGCTCTTCCGTCAAGCGCACGTTGAAGCTCCCCCTGCAGGTTTTTTGCGGGGTCTTGCCCGCCTTCCGGCAAAGGCGGATGTAATCCGCCACCGCCTCGCGGAAAGAGCGCTTCAGCTCGCCGACGTCGCGGCCCTCGAACGTCACGAGGTCCTCGACGCCCTCGATCTTGCCGTAAAAACACTCGTCCGCGGCGCTGAAGCGCACCGAGCCGAGGAAATCCTTGTATCTGAGGACGTCTTTCATTCGATCGCACCCCTGGCCCTCAACGCTTCCTCGACAAGTTTCAGCTGATATTCTTTCATGACCCTTCCTGGATGCGGCCGGTGAAGGCGAATGATATGTCCGCCGGCCTTGCCAAAAACCGTCGCAGGAGCTTTTCCCGGCGGCTCATGGTCAGTATAGCATCCTTTTCCTCATGTGCAACTAATATTTAGTTGCACATGACCGGCATTTTTTTCATGATGAATGGCGTTGCATCTTAATGACGAACCGCGGTCCCGGACCGTCTCATTTTTAGGCTTTTCGCGATTCACCGAGGAACGGCACCCTTGTGAGTTCGGCCGGCAGGCATCCCCTTTTTCCTTGACACCACGTCGAGCCTGAGCCTAATATCGTAATTATCAGGAGGGGTGATCGATGGCCCTTTCTCCCGGTTCGCGGCTCGGTCCCTACGAAGTCGTCGCGCCGCTCGGCGCCGGCGGCATGGGCGAGGTGTACCGGGCGCGCGACCAACGCCTGCAGCGGGACGTGGCCGTCAAGGTGCTTCCCCGGTCGGTCGCCGCCGACGCCGACCGCCTGGCGCGCTTCGAGCGGGAGGCTCGGGCCCTGGCCCAACTTTCCCACCCGGCCATCCTGTCGATCTTCGATTTCGGAAAAGAGGGCGAAACGACCTACGCCGTCACCGAGCTCCTCGAGGGCGAGACCCTCCGGGAGCGCCTGGGTAACGAGAAACTCCCGTGGCGGCGGGCCGCTGAGATCGCGGCGGCCGTCGCCGAGGGCCTGGCCTCGGCCCACGGCGCCGGCATCGTCCACCGCGACCTAAAGCCCGAGAACATTTTTATCACGCACGACGGAAGGGTTAAGATCCTCGACTTCGGTCTGGCCCGGGTCGCTCCGGCCCGGCCGGGGCCCGCCGAGGGCGCAACCCTGTCCCTCGCGCCGCCCGACACCGTACCCGGGGCCGTGCTCGGCACGGTCGGCTACATGGCGCCGGAGCAGGTGCGCGGCGAGCCCGCCGACGCCCGCTCCGACATCTTCGCCCTCGGCTGCTTGCTTTTCGAGATGCTGACCGGGCAAAGAGCTTTCCATCGTGACACCGCGGCGGAGACGATGACGGCCATCCTGAAGAACCCGGTCCCGGAATTGGACCTCTCCGGCACCGACATCTCTTCCGAGCTCGACCGCATCGTCGGGCGATGCCTCGAGAAAAGCCCCGGGGAGCGCTTCCAGTCTGCGAGCGACCTGGCCTTCAGCCTCCGGGAGCTCGCGTCGCCGGGAGCGCGCAGGGCCCGGACGCTCACGGCGGCCGGACGCCGTCTGCGGGTCGCGGGTGTCGTCGCCGCTGTCCTTCTCGCCGCGGCAGCGGCCGTCCTCGTCTTGCGCCGGATCGGCCCCGTCGAAAAACCCGCACCGCCCGACCCGGCCGACGGCGAGCGCGTCGCCGTCCTGCCCTTCGTGAACCAGGGGACCGGCGACGACGAATACTTCGCCTCCGGCGTCACCGACGAAATCACGGGCCGCCTGGCCTCGCTGCAAGGCCTGGCCG
>VGJG01000450.1 GCA_016867615.1 Candidatus Aminicenantota bacterium
GACGTTCAAGCGGATGACGTTGGAGATGATGAAGAACGAGGCCAGGATGAGGATGCCTCCCAGGAAGAACCCCACCGCCTGCGCCAGCCGGCTCAGGGACCGCATTTTGTCCACCCAGTCCCGGTTGAACTGGACGTCCTCCACGCCGGGCAGGGCGCGCAGGCCGTCCATGAACTCCTGGATGTCGGCCGAGGAAGCGGCTTTGTCCCTGAGGACGGCCTCGACCGAGGCGGGGAAGGGGTTCGTGCCCAGGTCGGCCACGACGTCCCGGAGCTGGGGAAACCGCTCGCGGAAGCGTTTCAGGGCCTCCTCGGGGGGGACGTACTTCACTCCCTCGGCATGGGGAGAGCTCCGGATGCGGCCGATCACCGCCTCCCGCGTCGCGGCCGTGATGTCCTTCTCCAGGAAGAAGACCACGGCCATGTTCTCCGAGAGCCGCCGGGCCAGATGCTGGAGGTTGTTCGACAGGGAGAGGAAGATGCCGATGATGAGGAAGGACAGGCAGATGATGGTCATGGAGAAGAAATTCCGCACGCGGTGCTGCCACAGGCTGCCGGCCGCCGAGAGGAGAAAATGCCTCAGTTTTCGAATTTCAGAACGTCTCCTTGCCGATGAGTTTCCCGCTGTGCAGGAACACCACCCGGTCGGCGAAGCGCCGGATGATCTCCTTGTCGTGGGTGCAGATGATGACCGTCGCCCCGTGGCGGTTGATCTCCCGGAAGAGGCTGATGATCTCGAAGGCCAGCTCCGTGTCCAGGTTGCCCGTGGGCTCGTCGGCCAGGATGATGCTCGGGTTGTTGACCACGGCCCGGGCGATGGCCACCCGCTGCTGTTCGCCGTAGGACAGGCCGGTCGGGAATTCCCAGATCTTGTGGTGGAGGTTGACCATGCGCAGGGCGTTGAACACCTTGCGCCTCAGCTCCTTGCGCGGCAGCCCGGCGACTTCCAGAGGGATGCCGACGTTGTCGAAGACCCGCTTGTGGAAGATGAGCTTGAAGTCCTGGAAGACGATGCCCATCTGCCGCCGGAGCTGGTGGATCTTCGAGGAGGGGATGCGCTGGATGTTCTTGCCGGCGATGATGATCTGGCCGTGGGTGGGGTAAAGTTCGCGGAAGATCGTCTTGAGCAGGGTGGTCTTGCCCGAGCCCGAGGGCCCGGTGATGAAGCAGAATTCGCCGCGCTTGACGTGAAGGCTGATGTCGGACAGGGCCCAGTGCGGCTTCTGGTACTGCTTCCAGACGCGATAGAGCTCGATCATCCCGCCGCCCGGGGAGAGAGAATCATGGCACCGGGGAGTATAACAGAAAACGGGGACGAAGTCCGCTCAGCGGGCGAAGAGGTACATGAACCAGCCGAAGGCGACGGCGCCCACGACCATGACCAGGAAGAGCGTCAAACCGTATCGCAGGCGGGATTTTCTGTCGTTGCGGCGGATGAGCGCCAGGACGACGCTGACCAGCAGGGCGTAGAGGACCATGGACAGCAGGTGGCTCTTGAGGATCATTTCTTCTTCCCCGCGGCGATGTCGTAGGCGTCCAGGGCGACCAGGAAGTTGAGCAGGCCGGCCCCGGCCAGGTAGGCCGTCCCGAATTCATAGCTGACGTTCTTCAGGGCGCCGAGGCCGAAAGGCAGGAACCGGGAGAGGACGTACACCAGGCCGTTGCCGATGTCGGCGAAGAAGGCCAGGACGGTCAGCGGGTTGTCGAGCTGGAAGGGGAAGATCCGTCCGCCCATGGCCAGGCCCAGGGCGGTCATGGCCCCCAGGCAGGCGAGGAAGACGAGACCGCGCCAGCGCTTCAGGAGAATGTGTCCCAGGCCGGGCACGGCCCAGCCGGCCAGAAAAGTGAGAACGGCTTTTGCCTTCATGGGACTGCCAGTTTAGACCAATCCGTTCTTTAAATCAACGTTTTTTATTAAAATATCCCGCATGCCCGAGCTGCCCGAGGTGGAGACGATCGCCCGGGGTCTGGACCGCCGATTCGG
>VGJG01000451.1 GCA_016867615.1 Candidatus Aminicenantota bacterium
CCTCGAAAGCCGGACCGGCCGCCGCCGAGGCCGCGGTCAAGCCCCTGCCGGTTTTCAGCACGGCCTCGCCGTTGGTTCCCAGGTCGAGATAGAGTGCCGGCGCCCTCTGTCGAAGGAATCCCGAAGCGGCCAGGCCGGCGCTCGTGTCCCCTCCGATGAAGCTCCGGATCACGGGGGCGATATAGATCGGCGCCCGGGGGTGGAGGAACGGAATCCCCGTCGCGGACGCGGAGAGGCCGGAAAGCGAGGAGAAAAGGGAGGAAAACGGGGAGGCGGCCAGAGTGTCCACGGGAAGGCCCAGCAGAAGATGGCTCATGACCGTGTTCCCGGCGAAGCTGGCGGCATAGACCGTCTCCCCCTCGACACCGGCCGAGGACATGAGGCCCGCGGCCAGAGCGGTCAGGTCGGACAGGACGGTCTTCCTCAGGGTCTCGGCGCGGCCCGGTTTCTCCAGGACCAGGTTGATCCTGGCGATGACATCGGCCCCATAGGCCGCTTGGCCGTTCAGGCAGGCGTCGCGGGAAAGGACCCGGCCGGTCGACAGGTCGACCAGGGCGGCGGCCAGGGTGGTGGTGCCGACATCGAAGGCCAAACCCAGGGTCCGTTCGGAAGTGTCTCCGGGCTCGAGGTCGATGAGGGTCTCTTCGTTCGAGACGACGGCGGTCAGAAGCCCTTCGCTGCGACCGAGAAGGGCGGGCCATTTTCTCAGGACCTCGAGCGGCACGGCCGGCCGGCTCATTCTCAGCTTTTCAAGAAGGACGTCGACCTCGGCGCAGGGCTCTCCGGTCGGGGAAGGGGGCAGGCGGATCGCGAATTTTTTAACGGCCGGGTCGAGAGGCAGGGAGAACGCGGGGCCGAATTCCACGACGGAAACGCGCCCCGGAAGGGCGCTCTCCGGAATGCGCAGCCGAAGATCCGACTCCACGAGGAAAAGACAGGCCAACCGATGACGGGCGGACAGGCCCCGGCGCTCCAGGAGATCCTGCTCCCCGGGTCGGAAGGCCGGAAGGCGGCCCGAGACGATCTCCACGAAGCACTGGCCGCAAACGCCCCGCCGGCGACAGTAGGCCGGCGGGGCCAGGCCGGCCTTCCTCAAGGCGTCCGAGAGCCGGGTTTTGTCCCTCACCCGGACCGTCCTCCCGGGGGGCAGAATTTCCACTCGATGCGGCATCGTCCTCGAACCGCCCGTCGCGTTCCGGTTCACCTGTCGGCGGCCAAGAAGGCCGCGAGGTAGATCAGCCGCGAGACGCTCTCCATGAGCTCGCCGCTCGATTTGTCCGCGCTGTCGCTCGGCTGATGGTAGTCGGCCGTGGTGGCGGTGATGGCGAAGGCCCAGGGCACCCCCGCCTGGGCGAAGGGCGCATGGTCGCTGCCGCCCATCATCCGGCCGCCGCTCCCGGACTGCTCGCGCAGCAACACGTCCAGCCCGACATACTCATTGGCCCGTCGCAGGGTCTCTTCCAGACCCGTTCCGGCGGAGAAGGAAACGGGCAGGAACCTGGCCGGCTTGATTTTTTTCAGGAGGTCGGTCCCTCCGGGGAAGGCGAACATCCGGCTCAAGCGGGTGAACGTCTGCTCGTCGTAAGGGCGGCTGATCATGTCCAGGTTGAAGTAGACGGCGGTCTTCTTCAGGGGAAAGAGGGGGTTGAGGACATAATGCCGCGAGCCGAGGAGGCCGTTTTCCTCGCCGGCCCAGAGGGCGAAGACGACGCTGCGCTTGGGTTTCCTCGGGTTGAGGGCCATGGCCCGGGCGATGTTCAGGACGCCCACCGACCCGGAACCGTTGTCGTCGGCTCCGTTGTAGATGTAGTCCTGCCAGAAACCCAGATGGTCCAGGTGGGCGCCGACGATGACGACTTCGTCCTTCAGAGCGGGGTCCGATCCCTCGACGAAACCCACGACGTTCATCGTTCTGGCCAGGGCCGTCTCCAGGACGTTGGCCGCCGTGACCCGGGTCCCGGGAACGGTCATGGAAGCCGGCTT
>VGJG01000452.1 GCA_016867615.1 Candidatus Aminicenantota bacterium
ATGGGTGACCAGTTATAGTTGGAATGTCCGATTTAAGAACGTTCTGGAAGAACAGGAATTTCCAAGTGGCCCGCACCAGGCCGGTGAGGGCTTCACCGGCGATGAGGCCGGCGGCCACGAGGATGCCCACATTCTCCGCTCGGGCCTTCTGGGCGGCGTTGAGCTTCCTGCGTTCGGCCAGCCTGTCCACGATGCCCTTCATCATGCCCCCGCAGAAGATGGCGAAGGTCGTTTCCAGGGGGAGGTACATGCCCACGGCGACCAGCATGGGCGAGCGGACCTGGACGAGGATCATGGCGAAGCCCATCAGCATGCCCACGATGACCAGGGGCCAGGCCATTTCCTTGTCGACGATGCCCTTGGACAGGGCGGCCATCAGCCCGGCCTGGGGAGCGGGCAGTTCCTTGCTTCCGAAGGTGAAGGCGCCGTGGAGGATCATCAGCGGGAAGTAGAGGAGGAGGGAGGCGACCAGGACGCCGAAGATGTTGCCGAACTGCATCTTCCAGGGCGTGCCGCCCAGGAGATGTCCGACCTTCAGGTCCTGGAGCATCTCGCCCGCTACGGCCGAGGAGACGCAGACCACGGCCGCCACGCCCAGGACGGCGCTCACGCCGTAGGTGCCCGTGGCGCCCACGAGCACCATGAGCAGGGCGGCGATGATCAGGGTGGAGAGCGTCAGGCCGGAGATCGGGTTGTTGGACGAGCCGATCGTGCCCACGAGGTTGCCCGACACGGCGGCGAAGAAAAAGCCGGCGACGATCATCACCGCCGCGGCGAGCAGGGCGGTGAGGTAGTTCTGAGCGAAGACGTTGTAGAGAAAGATCATTCCCAGGAAGGCCAGGCCCAGCCCGGCGAAGACGACCTTGAAACTCAGGTCTTTTTCGAGCCTGTTCACGGCTTCGGCCTGGCCGGCGGCCTTCTTGACGTCGCCGACCGATCTCTTGATGCCCGCGCCCAGGTTCTTGCGCATCCGGAACAGGGTGTAACCGGCTCCGACCAGCATCCCCCCGACGGCGATGGGGCGGATGATGAATTTCCAGATGGCCGTCGTCGTCGCTGCGGTGACGGCCCCGGAGATCTCGGGCTGGGTGAGGACCCGGCCGGCCTTGGCCGCTTCTTCGGTCAGGGCCTGGACGACGCCGGGCTGGAAGAGCTCCGTGACCTGCGAGCCGAGGAAAAACATCAGCAGCGGGGCGAACAGTCCCCAGGCAAGGACGCCGCCGGCGAAATTGAGCGAGGCGAGGCGGGGACCGATGATGTACCCGACGCCGATGTAGGCCGGATAGATGCCCGGCCCGGCGACGGCCACGGAGCCGCCGGTCATGATCTTGGGGTCGGCTTCATACGTGCCCAGTCTGACGAAACTGGAGACCGCTTTCCCGACGTTGACCAGGAATTCCTTGGACTGAGTGTAGAAGTTGAGAACTCCGGTAGCATAAAGGAAAGACCCGGCGCCCATGGCCAGGAAAAGATGCTTCGCCCCGGCGCTTCCTTTCTGCCCGGCCTTGTGGATCTCGGCCGCGGCCACCGACTCGGGGAATTTCAGCTCCGGGTCCGTGACCATGACCCGGCGCAGGAAGGTGACGAACATGATCCCCAGGAAGCCGCCGACGAACATCATGGCCGTCGACTTCAGGTAGGCGTCCACGGTGTTGAATTTCAGCCAGGCCCCGGAGATGAGGAAGGCGGGGATGGTGAAGATAGCGCCGGCGGCCACGGACTCTCCGATCGAGCCCACGGTCCGGGCCATGTTCTCCTCGAGGATCGAGCCCCGCAGCAGCTTCAGGACGGCCATGCCCAGGACCGCGGCCGGGTAGGTGGCGGCGATGGTCATGCCGGCCCTCAGCCCCAGGTAGGCGTTGGCCGCACCCAGGATGACGGTCAGCACCAGTCCGATGATGACGGCACGGACCGTGAATTCCTTCATGTCGGTCTTTTCCGGGACGTAGGGCTGATGGGCCATGGAGTCCTCCTCGGGGG
>VGJG01000453.1 GCA_016867615.1 Candidatus Aminicenantota bacterium
TGAACGTCCCCGCTCTGAATTCCGTTCTGGAGAAGAACGGGGTGAAACCCGTCTCCCCGCCGAAAGAGGTCAGCCTCCCCGAGGCATGAGCCGGGCAGGGAGGCGGGTCCCGTCGCCCCCGGGGCTACCGCGCCGCCGGCCGGTCGTGAGGCAGGGACGATAAGCCCTGGCCGCGCGCGGCGCGGGCCATGATCTCCCGCAGCGATCGGAGCAGGTCGTCCGTCAAGATCTCGGGCTGATGCGTTTTGAGCAGGGTCCGGACCCTCTCGGCGGCCCGGTCGGCCATCGTTTTTTTCCCGTTCGCCGCCCAGGCATCGTACGTGTCCCTGTCGGCCAGGCCGGGGAAGGAATGCTCCTCGCGGTACCATTTCCGGGTGTGGGGATGGGCCAGGAAATTCGTGTTGGAAGCGACGGCATCGTACAGGTGGACGGCCATGGGGTCCTCCCGGTGGGCGACGCCCCGGAGGAGACGATAGGCCATCCCGCAGATCTCGTCGTCGATCACCAGCTTCTCCAGGCTCTGGCAGCTTTCGAAATTCATCATCCCCGCCCCGGAGACGACGTTCACTCCGGCCAGGGCCGCCAGCACGGCGCCCATGGCCGTCTCCAGGCCCGCCTGAGCGTCGTTGACCTTGGAGTCGCTGAGGCCCATGTAGGCGTGCGTGGGCAGCCGGAGGTGCTTGCCCACCTGGGCGTAGGAGATGTCGATCATCATCGTCTCCACGGCGCCCATGGGCGTCGTGCCCTTGCGCATGTCAAAAGAAGAGGGAGACCCGCCGAAGATCACCGGGGCGCCCGGACGGGCCAGTTGACAGATGACCAACCCGGCCAAGTTCTCGGCGGTGTGCTGGACCAGCGTTCCGGCCAGCGTGACCGGCGAGGTCGCCCCGGTCATGCCCATGGAGATGAGCTCGGAGGGGATCATCGCCCGGCTGCAGTCGATCAGGCTCTGGCAGGTCAGCCGGCTCCATTTGAGGGGAGGGGAGGGGCAGGCGTCGAAGATGGCCAGCGGTTTTTCGGCCAGGGCCTTTTCGCCTCCCCGGACGGCGGCCAACAGCTCGCGCATCGGCGCGAAGCTTTCCACGCGGAACGTGCCCGTCACCACGGGCTTGGTCGAATGCAGGAGGCCGATGTACAGACGGTAGACGTCGGCCAGGGACTCGGGGACGTCGCCGCTCACCAAGCCCGTGCTCTGGAAATGGAGGTGGGGCAGGACGTCCGTGAGGCGGACGAAGCGCACCAGGTCGGCTGTCTCGGGACGGCGGGCGGAGGTCCCGCTCGAATCGAGGATGGTCACCGCCGCCGAGCCGGGGTCGAAATGAACTTCGTCCCCCCCGACCTGGTAAGACCGGCCGACGTTCCGGTCGTGAAGCGTGACCGAAGAGGGCGCGGTGCGCAGGCACTGTTCGATCAATTCGCGCTTGATGAACACCCGGCCGGAGGCGGCTTCGATGTCCTGGTCCGCATCCCGGAAAAGCTTCAAGGCCTCCTCGTTTTCGACGAGCACTCCCTGGATCCCGAGGAGGGTCAGGGCCTCGTCGATGATCTGTTCGATGAACGGACGGCTGAGGAGCTCGACCCGGGGACGGAGGACCGGCAGGAGGGCCCGGGGACTCATGACCGGCTCCCCAGCAGCTTCCGGCAGAGCGTGACCGCGGCCACGGCGTTCTCGGCGAAGCCGTCGGCGCCGATGTCGGAGGCCCACTGTTCGGTGACCGGCGCGCCGCCGACGATCACCTTGAAGCGGCCGGCGTGGCCCTTCTCCCTGAGCAGCTCGAGGAACCGTCTTTGATTGAGCATGGTCGTCGTCAGCAGGGCGGAGAGGCCGATGCAGGACGCGTCGACCTCCAGGGCCTTGTTCAAGAACATCTCCAGGGAGACGTTGGCCCCCAGGTCGTAGACTTCGAACCCGTTGGCCGTCAGCAGGGCGGCCACGAGGTTTTTGCCGATGTCATGGATGTCCCCCTCGACCGTGCCGAT
>VGJG01000454.1 GCA_016867615.1 Candidatus Aminicenantota bacterium
CCTCAACCGGAACGGGACGAGGATCCCCGTCGAGACGACGGAGACGCCCCTGGGAGAAGGCCGGGTGATCGTCTTCCGCGACATCTCCGAGCGGGTGCGCGCCGAGAAGGAGATCCGCGAGGGCTGGATCCGGCTCCGGGAATCCCTGGAGGGAACGATCCAGGCCTTCGCCACGACCATCGAGATCCGCGACCCGCATACGGCCGGCCATCAACGCCGCGTGTCCCGGCTGGCCGAGGCCATGGCCAGGGAGCTCGGCCTTCCGGAGGAAAAGGCCGAGGGCCTGCGGGTCATGGGCAACATCCATGACATCGGCAAAATTTTCGTCCCCGTCGAGATCCTCAACAAGCCGGGCAAGATCTCCGGCCTGGATTACGTCCTCATCCAGAGCCATCCCCGGGCGGGCCACGAGATCCTGAAGAACATCCATTTCCCCTGGCCCGTGGCCCAGGCCGTCCTCCAGCACCACGAGCGCCTCGACGGCTCGGGCTACCCGGCCGGCCTGCGCGGGGAGGACATCATGCTCGAAGCGAGGATCCTGTCCGTGGCCGACGTCGTGGAGGCCATGTCCGCCCGCCGCCCCTACCGCACCGAGAGCGCCCTGGAGCTCGCCCTGCGGGAGATCGCCGCCAACCGGGGGATTCTGTACGACAGCCGGGCCGTGGACGCCTGCCTGCGGCTGTTCCGGGAGAAAAATTACCTGTTCGATCAGCCCGAGGACGCCCCCGCCGGGCCCTAACGGCCTAGCGGCCCGCCTTCTGGATCTTCGCCCAGGGGTCGCGCAGGGTGACGGTCCGGTTGAAGACCGGCTGCCCGGGGCGCGACGAGGCTCCGTCCAGACAGAAATACCCCAGCCGCTCGAACTGCCAGCGGCTGCCGGGCGCGGCGTCCTTCAAGAAGGGCTCGACGCGGCAGCCGGAGAGGGATTCCAGGGAGCGCGGGTTCAGGTTCGACTTCCAATCCTGCCCCTCGGAAACCTCGTCCGGGTCCCGCTTGACGAAGAGCGTGTCGTACAGCCTGACCTCGGCCGGCAGGGAATGCGCGGCCGACACCCAGTGCAGCGTGGCCTTGGAGGTGCGGCCGTCGGGCGCGTCGCCGCCGCGGGTCGCCGGGTCGTAGGTGCAGCGAAGCTCCGCGACCTCGCCCGTGCGCGGGTCCTTGACCGCTTCGCGGCAGGTGATGAAGTAGGCGTAGCGGAGGCGGATCTCGCGGCCCGGCGCCAGGCGGAAGAATTTCTTGGGCGGGTCCTCCATGAAGTCGTCGCGCTCGATGAAGAGCTCCCGGGAGAAGGGCACGCGACGCGTCCCGGCCACGGGGTCCTCGGGGTTGTTGACCGCCTCGAGCTCCTCTGCGCGGCCCTCGGGGTAGTTTTCAATGACCACCCGCAGGGGCCGGAGGACGGCCATGACCCGGGTCGAGGCGCGGTTCAGGTCCTCGCGGACGCAGTTCTCGAGCAGGGCCAGGTCGACGATCGAGTTCGCCTTGGCCACGCCGATCAGGTCGCAGAAGCGCCGGATGGCCGCGGGCGTGTAGCCGCGGCGGCGCATGCCGGAGATCGTGGGCATGCGGGGGTCGTCCCAGCCCGCGACGCGACTCTCGCGGACGAGCTCCAGGAGCTTGCGCTTGCTGAGCACGGTGTGGCTGACGTTGAGCCGGGCGAACTCGATCTGCTGGGGGTGGTGGATACCGAGCGCGTCCAGGAACCAGTCGTAGAGCGGCCGGTGGACTTCGAATTCCAGGGTGCAGATCGAATGGGTGATGCCCTCCAGGGAGTCGCTCTGGCCGTGGGCCCAGTCGTAGGTCGGGTAGAGGCGCCAGGCGTCGCCGCGGCGGTAGTGGTGGGAGCGGCGGAGGCGGTAGAGCACGGGGTCGCGCAGGAGCATGTTGGGGTGGGCCATGTCGATGCGCGCCCGGAGGGTGCGCGAGCCGTCGGGGAACTCGCCGTCCCGCATGCGGCGGAAGAGGTCGAGGT